>JBLHUR010000057.1:0-32414 GCA_047629805.1 Akkermansiaceae bacterium
GTGCACCAAGAGGAGCTCAGGCGGCGGTAATCAATCGGCATCTTATGGTTTCGACGCAACACATATGATGAATGAAAACCTTATACCAAGGCCTTGGCATCCTGACCCACCCAGTCAAACCAACCCATCACCTCAAGCCGCGTACGCAAGGCCGCAACCTGCTCTGGAGTCGCCGGATCAAGCGGTCGACGCACCGGCCCACAATCAATCCCCACCATCGACATCATGGTCTTCAGCGAAGCCCGCCCACAGGTTCCAAACATCGCCGCAATCATCTCCAGCGCGCGCGACTGCCAGAGACGAGCCTCTTCGAAATCACCAGCCTCCACCGCGAGTCGGACCCGATCATAAATCGGCGCCGCATAATTATAGGTGCTTCCAACCGCCGCCTTGAATCCCTGTGCCACCGACATCAAATAAGCCTCATCCGATCCTGCAAGAAACTCCAAGGCAGGCCCCACCTTCTCAAGAAGCGGCAAATTATGGAGACTCCCGCCGTCAGAATACTTGATCCCACAGAAGGTCGGCAAGCGATTCATCGCCCGATCCGTCAGCTTCATTGGATCCAAATTCACCCCCGATAAAAAAGGAATATGATAGTAATAAAAAGGCGTCTTGGGCGCTGCCTCCACAATCGGTAAGAGTCCCTCCACCAACGCCTCTTCACCACTCACCTTAAAATAGCCAGTCGGCGTCGCCGACACCGCATCCGCCCCGATCGCTTCCGCATGCCCCGCTAATTCTGCCGAAGCCTTCAAACTATTATGCCCCACTTGCACAAAAGTTTTCATGCGCCCCTTCGCCACTCCCACAAAAGCCTCCGCCACCGCCCGACGCTCCTCATCGGTCAACGACATCCCCTCGCCCGTGCTCCCCGCAATGTAAATCCCGGTCACCTTGTTCCGCTCAAGATGGTCCACAATCTGCGGCACCACCTCTAGGTTCAATTCACCCGCCTCATCCATCGGTGTCACTACCGCCGCCACCAATCCGCTCATTTTTAATGGTTCCATTGCTAATTAAAATCTGACCAACGATCACCACTTCGACAAGAATCGAACCTACAAAAAACTTGGTCTAAAAACCAAACCAGTCAATCTAATGGCATGTCGAGAATCCCACAACGCCAGCCCTTGTCCGTGCAAGCAGCCGTGATCATTGCCGACATGATCAACTCGGGAGATTTTCAAAAACGCCTCCCAGGCGAACGCGCGCTGGCGACCCAGCTCCAAATTGGCCGAGACACCCTCCGGGCCGCCTTAAATCTGCTCGAAGCCGATCAAGTCATCTCGCCCCGCGCACACGGGAAACGCCGGGACATCCTCGGCACGGCTGCCCACAATACCAGTACCAGCAGCCCAAAAAGGATCGCCTTCCTTTCGCCCAAAAAACTCGCGCAACTCCCTCCCTGGATGCTCGTGGAATTTGACTCACTCCGCGAACTCCTGAATCAACGTGGCTACGAGCTAAAACTCACATCACCCGGGCTCTTCCACCTCAAAAACCCTGCAAAAAAACTCGCCGCCTTGATCGACGACACCGATGCCGCAGCTTGGATTCTTTACCAATGTCCCAGCCAAGTTCAACAGTGGTTTCATAAACAAAAAATCGCCTCCCTGATCCGTGGCTACCCACAGCCGGATATCGAGATCCCCTTCATCGATGAAGACTGGGAAGCCGCCGCCTACCATGCCGGGACCCAACTCAAACGACTCGGCCATCGTCGTATCGTCCTTCTCATGCCCGAGTCTAATCTCGCCGGACTCATGGCCACCAAAATCGGCCTTTGCAAAGCCTTCAAAGAAGACGAGGACGCCGTGATTCCCGTGATCGAAAAAGGCTCCGCCAAGCAAGTCGGTCTCGCCCTATCTCGCGTCATCTCGCAAGATGATCCGCCCACCGCAATCGTAGCCACCCGTTCACGCCAAACCCTCTCCACCATCTCCTGGGCCACTCGACAAGCGCTCCTCATTCCAAAAGACCTCTCGCTAATAACCATCGCAGCTGAGCCGTGGTTCCAGCACCTCCTCCCCCTCCCGTCCCACTACTTCTCGGACCCCGAAAACTTCGCCCGCGCCGTGGTCCGCCAAATCATCCCCATCGCCCAAGGCAAGTCGACTGGATCATTTCAAAAACTCCTCATCCCCGAATACATCTCCGGAGGGACCCTCGCCCCGCCAACCAACCGCCAACAAGAAATCCCCAAGCGCCTTTAAAAAGACCAAGCTCCACTCTCCAGCCAAGCCAACCGCGAGTCAGCACTCCCTTCGAAATTTCCCCTTTTTTGCGTGAAGTAAATCACAGTCCCTCCAAAGTAGAGATAGAAACTCCCGCTTTGCTCACTCTCGACCAAGTCATCGCCCTCGCCCCGGACGCCGCCTCCGTCAAAGCCTCGCGCCCGCTTTCCAATCCTCGCAAGTGGGACTCATGGGCCTCAGATGGAGACACCCTCTGGGGCCTTGCTCAGGGCTCCGGAAAAAAGCCCTACCAAACCCAGATTACCCTCGCCGAACCCGCCTTCAAGTGCTCCTGCCCCAGCCGTAAGTTCCCCTGCAAACACGCCCTCGCACTCATGTTCATGGCGGCTGCCACCCCCGACGCCATCCCCTCCGATCCCATCCCCGACTGGGTGCAGGAATGGCTCACCTCCCGCGAAACCCGCGCCGAAAAGAAAGCCACCACCGTTAAAAAAGCCCCCGATACCAAAGCCGCCGCCAAACGCCTCGACAAAAAAATCGACCGCATCAACTCAGGCATCTCGTCCCTCACCCAATTCATCGAAGACCTCGCCCGCCAAGGCCTCGCCGATCCTTCCATCAAAGAGCCCGAGACCTGGAACAGTATGGCCAAACGCATGGTCGATGCCCAAGCCCCCGGACTCGCCAGCCGCCTCCGCGCACTCCGCGACCTCACCCTCCGCTCCCTCAACTGGGAAACCCCATTCCTCCACGCCCTCGGCAACCTCCATCTCCTCCTCCACACCTGGCCAAATAGAAGCGAACTCGATCCCAAACTCAAAGCTGAAATCGAGCAGCTCATCGGCCTCCCCAATCTCAAAAGAAAACGTCCTCGCCACCAAACCTATCAATGACTCCTGGCTCGTCACGGCCCGCTCCCTCATCGAACAAGACCAACTCCAAACCTCCATCACCTGGCTCTACGGAATCAAATCCCACCGCTGGGCAAAAACCCTCAAATTCGGCGTCCAAGGCCAAAAGCCCCTCGAACCCTGGCCCCTCGGAGAAACCGTCCAAACCGCCCTCCACTTCTACCCGGGCATCACCAACTCCCGTGCCCTCCCCGCCAACGAAGGAGCCTCTGCCAAGTACGAAACGCCCCCGACTTCCACTCAAACCTTCGCCACCCTCCTCCACGACTACGCCACCCTCCGCGCCCAAAACCCTTGGCATCGCCATCACCCCCTCCTCGCCCTCCTCCTCCCCGGCGAAAACAACACCCTCATCGACCAAGACGGCCAAGCCCTCCCTTGCTCATCACCCCTCTCAAAAATCATCCTCTACCAATCCCTCTCCGGCGGCCACTACATCCTAACCTGCTCCGAGTGGGATGGCCACAGCCTCCACCTCCTCTCCGCCGAATCCGACGCCCAATTCCTCAACCTCACCTGATCAGATGAGCGAAAGCACCCTCACCTCCATCGCCCTCCTCGGCTCCGGCCGAGGAGGTGAATTACCAGCCTGCCCACACGACTCCCTCGACGGCCCCTGGCAGTCCCTCGACTCCTCCCAAATCCTCCCCGCCGCCGCCCTCGAATCCGCCGCCCTCTCCACCGGCCTCACCTTCGAAAAAGGCACCCCGCTCCCCCCTGCCGCTTCAGATCCACGCCCTCCCATCTCTCCACCCGCCGCCGACAAACTTACCCTCATCCTCTCCGGCAACACCCCGGAATGCCTCCCGGAATTTCTCCAATGTGCCATACATAACAACTTCCGAGCACCCCACTCCCTCGTCCCCTCACTTCTCAAGTTCGGCCAATCCCACCCTCAGAACCAATCCCAAATCACCCACCTCGTCGGCCCCCGCGCCCACTGGCTCGCCGCAGTCCACTCCTCCTGGCCCTGGCTCGCCTCATCTCCTGAAACCACCGATCACACCTGGGAAATCTGCACCCCCAACGAACGACTCCACTGGCTCCGCGAAACCCGCCTCTACGACCCTCAAAAAGCCCTCGCCGCCATCCAATCCACTTGGAAATCCGACGACCCCGCCTTCCGCCTCTCCATCATCGAGCAAGCCCAATGCATCCCTCAAGCGACTGACGAATCCTTCCTCCAACCCGCCCTCAACGACCCTCGCCGCGAAATCCGCCAAGCAGCCACCGCGTCCCTCCTCCAACTCCCCTCCAACTCCCCTCCGCCTTCCGCGCCCGCTCCCTCGAACGCGCCAAACCCTTCCTCTCCCTCAAAGGCAAAAAACTCACCCTCACCCCACCCACCGAATTCGACCCCACCTGGAAGTCCGACGGCCTCCGCGAAAAGCCCCCCATCAAAACCGGCGAACGCGCATGGTGGCTCCGCCAAATCCTAGCCCGCATCCCCCTCCCAGATTGGTCCACCCTCCTCAACCTCCCGAGCGATAAAATCCTCTCCCTAAAAATCGACCCCGACTGGAAAGAAGCCCTCCACCTCGCTTGGATCGACTCCGCCAAATTCCACCCCGCCTCCGACTTCATCCCGGCCCTTATCAAGCTCTCCCCCCAATCCGCCCACGACCTCCTAGCCACCCTCCCCCATTCACAAATCTTCCACACCCTCGAAGCCCTCCCTTTCGACCTCGCCCTCCCCCAACTCATCCGCCTCGCCGGGTCCCCACCCGTCGGCATCAGCTTCCAAAAACAAATCCTAACCGCCCTCATCAAAGACAAGATCCACACCCGTCCCCAAGCCCGCGCCCTTGCCATGTCCCTCGCCTACTACGACATCCCCCCCGCCCTCGCCCCCATTGCCAAACAAAAATCCATCTCCACCTTCACCGAAGAATTCGCCCGCACCCTCGAATTCCGCCAAAGCTACCTCACTCATCTCAAACCATAAATCTCATGCCACAAGAAATCCGTCCCCACGCCGAAACCCAATACGCCGACGAGCTCAAAGCCCTCGCCGCCCAAGACGACAAACCCCGCCCCCCCAGTTGGAACCTCTCCCCCTGGGCCGTCACCGACTACCTTCTCGGCACCACCCTCGATGACGGAACCATCATCACCCCAAAATACGTCGGCAATCGCCGCCTCATGGAAATCGCCGTCTCCACCCTCGCCACCGACCGCGCCCTCCTCCTCATCGGCGTCCCCGGCACCGCAAAATCCTGGGTCTCCGAGCACCTCGCCGCCGCCATCTCCGGCACCTCCACCCTCCTCATCCAGGGCACCGCCGGCACCGGCGAAGAAACCCTCCGCTACGGCTGGAACTACGCCCAACTCCTCGCCCACGGCCCCTCCGAAGACGCCCTCGTCCCCTCGCCCATGCTTCACGCCATGCGCACCGGAAAACTCTGCCGAGTCGAAGAACTCACCCGTGTCCCCTCCGACGTCCAAGACACCCTCATCACCCTCCTCTCCGAAAAAACCCTCCCCATCCCCGAACTCAACTCCGAAGTCCAAGCGACCCGCGGCTTCAACGTCATCGCCACCGCCAACAACCGCGACCGCGGCGTCAACGAACTCTCCTCCGCCCTCCAGCGCCGCTTCAACGTCGTCATCCTCCCCCTCCCCGCCGACCTCGAAACCGAAGTCGGGATCGTCCAATCCCGCGTCGACTCCATGACCAAAGCCCTCGCCCTTCCCGCCCAACCACCCGCCCTCGAGGAAATCCGCCGCGTCGTCACCATCTTCCGCGAACTCCGCTCCGGCAAAACCGAAGACGGCAAAGCAAAGGTAAAGAGCCCCTCCGGCACCCTCTCCACCGCCGAAGCCATCTCCTCCGTCACCGGTGCCCTCAGCCTCGCCGCCCACTTCGGCGACGGCACCGTGCAAGCCCACGATCTCCTCCTTCCAATCTCAGCGCCGAGGCCAAAGAAGAACTCAAAACCCTCCGCAAGATCCTCCGCGAGACCATCAAAGGCCAAACCGCTCGCCTCGAGCAAATGCTCGTCCGCCAACGACGCTGGCCCGTCGCCCGCTGGCAGGAACTCTTCGAAGAACACCCAATCCTCCAATCCTACGCCGCCAGCCTCGTCTGGGGTATCTATGGTTCTAAAAACGAACTCCTTCGGACATTCCGACGCTACCCCAATGGCATCCTCGCCCACGGCTCCGGCGAAATAGAGGACCTCGAGGAACGTGACACCCAAATCGGCCTCGTCCATCCCCTCGAACTCGACGAAGAAACCCTCACCATCTGGCGCGACCACCTCGGCCGCTTTAAAGTCAAACCACCCTTCGCCCAACTCGACCGCCCCGTCGAAGTCCTCGAAAAAGATCACGGCAACCGCCGCGAGATCACCTTCACCGAAGACATCCAAATCTCCGGCGGAACCTTCCTCTCCCGCATGAACAAACGCGGCTGGATCCGCGGCTCCGTCATCGATGGCGGCGGCGTCACCTGCTACTACAAACCCTTCGAAGGAGCCGGAGTCGAAGCCATCCTCTTCCTCGAAGAATACTGGGTCGGCTTCGACCCCATGGATTCCTTTCCACTCGGAAAAGCCCTCTTCGCCAAGCTCTCGACCGTCGAGCGCGGTAGCTACACCTACGACGACCCCCAACCAGACGACCCCCGCGTCCTCCCCTTCGCCAAAGTCCCACCCATCGTCTACTCCGAAACCATCGCCGACCTCCAAGCCCTCATCGCCGGACAAGAAAAGTCATGACCACCATCCTCGGTATCCGACACCACGGACCCGGCTGCGCCTGCAGCTTGCAGGACACCTTGGCCTCGCTCCAACCCGACCTCATCCTCATCGAAGGTCCAGCGGAAGGAGATGCCCTGATTCCAGATGTCCCGGCCAAGGGAATGAAGCCGCCGGTCGCGATGCTTTTCCATCAAGTCGATAACCCCCGGGTCTCCTCTTTCTACCCCTTCGCCGAATTCTCTCCCGAATGGCAGGCCCTTCTTTTCGCTGCAGAAAAAAACACCCCCGCCCGCTTCTTCGACCTCCCCTGCACTCACAGCTTCGCCCTCCGCGACGACGAAGATGAAGCTCCCGCCGAACCCTCCATCGACCCTTTTAGCTACTTCGCCCAAGCCGATGGCTACCACGACGGCGAACATTGGTGGAATGACCAAATCGAAGAACGCGAAAGCTCCCCCGACTTCTTCCAAGCCATCCTCGAAGCCGTCACAGCCCTCCGAACCGAACTCGATCACCCCGAGTCATCCCTCACCCTAAAACGCGAAGCCTGGATGCGCCGCGAGATTCGCAAAGCCACCAAAGAAGGCTTCGAAAACATCGCCGTCGTTTGTGGAGCATGGCACGCCCCCGCCCTCGCCGAAATGCCCACCGCCGCGCATGACAACGCCCTCCTCAAAGGGCTTGCCAAAGCCAAAGTCGGAGCCACTTGGTCACCCTGGACCAATGAACGGCTCACCACCGCCAGCGGTTACGGCGCCGGAGTCGCAGCCCCCGGCTGGTATCACCACCTTTGGAAAAACAAACCCAACTCCACCACTCGCTGGATCACCAAAGCCGCCCGCATTCTCCGCAAAGAAGACCTCGAAGGATCGTCCGCCTCCATCATCGAAGCCGTCCGCCTCTCCGAAACCCTCGCGGGACTCCGCGGTCGCCCCCGCCCCGGTCTCCCCGAAACGCTGGAAGCGATGCAGTCCATCTTTTGCCAAGGCGAAGGCCTCTCGCTCGACCTCCTAAAAATGCCCCTCCTCATCTCCGAGCGCCTCGGCGAACTCCCATTCGGCATCGCCCGCCTCCCTATCCAAGAAGACCTCGAAAAACAACAACGCCGCCTCCGTCTCAAACCCACGGCCGGCGAAAAAAGCATCATCCTCGACCTACGCGAAAATCCCCATCGTGAAAAAAGCGCCCTCCTTCACCGCCTCCTCGCCCTCGATATCAACTGGGGCCGTAAAACCCAATCACGCGGAAAAGGCACCTTCAAAGAAAGCTGGGCCCTCCGCTGGCAACCCGAATTCGCCGTCTCCCTCATCGACGCCGCCGCCTTCGGAAACACCATCGAATTCGCCGCCTCCCGCAAGCTCTCGAAAACCAAAGACCTCACCCTCGCCGAACTCACCGAGCACATCGATCTCGCCCTCCTTTCCGATCTCCCCAGCGCGGTCGAAAGCCTCCTCAACGAACTCCGCCAAGTCGCCGCCACCAACCACGACACCCTGCAGCTTCTCAAAGCTCTCCCACCCCTCTGCCGTATCGCCCGCTACGGTGACGTCCGTGGCACCCGCCCCGATTCAGTCACCACCATCCTCACCGAACTCGCCCTCCGCACCCAAATCGAACTCCCCGGCCACTGCTCCGGACTCGACGACGAAGCCGCCTCCGACACCTCCACCCTCATCCGCGACTACACCACCGCCCTCAGCACTCTCGAAATCAACGACCTCCTCGATGGCCTCTTCACAGCCTTCTCAAAAATCGCGCAACACACCCTCGCCCACCCCGAGATTAAAGGCAGCGTCACCCGCCTCCTCCGCGACCGTGGCCAGCTCGACTCCCAACAAACGTCCACCCTCCTCAGCCTCGCCCTTTCCACCGGCAACCCGCCCAAAGACGCCGCCCTCTGGGCCCAAGGATTCCTCGCCCACGGCGGAGCCATCCTGGCCCACCACTCCGACCTCCTAGGCCTCTTCAACACCTGGATCGACAGCCTCACCGCCGACTCCTTCAAAGACACCCTCCCCCTCCTCCGCCGAACCTTCGGCCAATTTTCGACCCCCGAAAAACAAAAAATCTCCCACCACATCGCCCATCCCACTCAATTTGCTTCCATCCTCCCTACTGGTCTTCATCTTGACACCGCGCGCGCGTTACCCGCCGTTACGATCGTCGCCAAGCTCTACAATCTCAAGATCAACTAAACTATGTCTACCGGAGTTTGTATCATCACCGAACCCGAAATCGAACTCGATCGCTACCTTCAAAACCTCGCCGCAGAATATGAAGTCCTTGCTAGCTATCTCGCGAAGGAGCAGTTTGACATCTTCCCAATCCTGCATTGCCCCGAGAGTTTTGTGCCTGAAGACGCTCGCCAATATTGCCCGATGAACGAGGATGAACTCGCTCACATGAAGATCGTAGTCACAGATGATTTTCACAAGCCCGAGAAGTACCTCCCCGCGTTCGAACGAGGGCTGGTAATCGTGAAAACTACGCAAAAAATCGAACTAACCCATGAAAAAGATGGGCTCCTTAGCGATCTTCAAGAACTCATCGAAGGTCTTAAAGTTGCTGTCAAAAAGGACCTTCAGGTCCAACTTCTTAGAGGCTAAAGAACAAATTCGTGCCAACCTCCCCCAAATCCCTCCGCCGCTGGCGACTCCTCCTCGGCTCCGCTGCCGAACCTCCCGGCTGCCCGAGTCTCTCCGACCACGACCTCGGCATGGACCAAGCTCTCGAACAACTCTACGACGTCGATGGTACACAACGCGGCGGCCTCGGAGCCTCCAGCCCCAAGGTCGCTCGCTGGCTCGGCGACATCCGCAAATACTTCCCCTCCTCCGTCGTCCAAATCATGCAGGAAGATGCCATCGAGCGACTTGGCCTCGCCGAACTTCTCCTCGAACCCGAAGTCCTCTCACAAGCCGAAGCCGACGTCCACCTCGTCTCCACCCTCCTCACCCTCAACCGCGCTATCCCCGCAAAAACCCGCGAAACCGCCCGCCAGGTCGTTCGCAAACTCGTCGATCAACTCCTCAAAAAGCTCACCCAACCGACCCGCCAAGCGATTCAGGGAGCCCTTTCCCGTGGCCTCCGCAACACCCGCCCCAAGATGCGCGAGATCGATTGGCACCGCACAATCCGCGCCAATCTCCACAACTACCTCCCCGAGCACAAAACCATCGTCCCCGAAAAACTCATCGGCTACGGCCGCAAGCAGTCATCGCTCAAGGACGTCGTACTTTGTATCGACCAAAGCGGCTCCATGGCAGCCTCCGTCATTTACTCCTCCATCTTCGGAGCCGTCATGGCCTCCATGCCCGCCGTCAGCACCCGCTTCGTCGTCTTCGACACTGCCGTCGTCGATCTCACTGAAGAACTCAATGACCCCGTCGATCTCCTCTTCGGCACCCAACTCGGCGGCGGCACCGACATCCACAAAGCCCTCCGCTACTGCGAAGATCAAATCACCCGCCCCAGCGACACCGTCATGGTCCTCATCTCCGACCTCGAAGAAGGCGGCGACCAACGCCACATGATCGCCACCGCCAAACGCCTGGCCGAAAGCGGGGTCCAACTCATCACCCTCCTCGCCCTCAGCGACGAAGGCCAGCCCCACTACTCCCACCACCACGCCGCCCAATTCGCGGCTCTCGGTATCCCTGTATTCGCCTGCACCCCCAATCAATTCCCCGACCTCATGGCCGCCGCTTTAGCAAAACGCGACCTCCATCTCTGGGCACGGGGCCAAGGCATTAAGATGGAGCGAGCCAAGGCGAACGCATTCCCCCGAACGAATTGAAGAGAATGTCGAGTCCATCAACGAACTATGCATCGCAATAGGCTAGCCTACGCCGCAATGATCATCCTCGTGATCGGAGCCGGCCTCGTATCTCGATCAACATTCTCAGTCCATCTTCCGAGATTCATCTCCGAATACGCAGGTGACACTCTCTGGGCCCTAATGGTCTTTTTGTTAATTGGCTTCATTTCTCCAGCCCTCCGCACCCGGACCGTTGCCGCCGCCGCTCTGGCCTTTGCGTTCACGATCGAACTCAGCCAATTGTATCAGGCCGAATGGCTCAATCAGATCAGAGGAACCCGACCAGGGGCCTTGGTGCTCGGGGCAGGATTCGTATGGTCTGATTTTCTCTGTTACACGACCGGAGTCGTCATCGGGATCGCAGGGGAATCCCTGTCCCTAGGTCGAAGAGAAAAGCGAACCCCAAGCAAGACAGCGTGAAATCTTCAGCTAAACAAAAACACCCCCTTTCGCCAAAAATAAGAAACGATTCTTTAACTATCTTATTCCCCCAACGAAGTCCCCCTCGTTTAGCCCTCCTCACAACCTTAAGGACCTTAGCTCTCACCGCCGCCCAGCCAAACATCGTCTTCTTTGTCGATGACATGGGATGCTCGGAAATCCATAACCTTTCCCATCAACGGCAAGATCCTACAAATAAACGATAAATGGGACCTCCGCCTCCGTCTCAAGGATAGCAACAACGCCGCCTACGCTTTGAATGAGGAAGGCTTCGGCATCGATCCCGTCACCCTCTACGGCTCGGCAGCACCCTGATTGACAATCTACCTTTGCCAGACGCGCTAAAATCGGGTAAGCGCGGGTCGGATTCCAACAAACATCCGCTTCTTTCCATCATGCTCGACATCAAAGTCATCCGCGACAATCCCGACCTCGTCAAAGAACGCCTCGCTACTCGTAACGATAGCTCGGCCGACCTCATCGATGAAGTCCTCGCCTGCGACGAAACCCGCCGCAAAAACGAAACCGCAAAGCAGACCCTCCAATCCGAGCGCAAGACCACCTCAAAGGAAATTGGCAAGCTCCGCGCAAATGGCGAAGATTCCTCCGCCATCGAAACCGAGGTCAAAAAAATCGGAGACCAAATCAAAGCGCTCGACGACGAAGGAAACAAGGCCGGAAGGCGCCAAGAAGAGCTCCTTCTCAACATTCCAAATCTCCCTCACCAAGACTGCCCAATCGGAGCTGACGAGGAAGCCAACCCCATCATTCGTAACTGGGGTGAAAAGCCCGCGCTCTTGAAACCCCGCGATCACCTCGACATCGCCGAGGCCAAAGGGATTATCAGCTTCGACGATGGCGCCCGCCTCTCCGGCTCCGGCTTCGCCGTCTATCGTGGCAAGGGAGCCCGCCTCCAACGTGCTCTCATTCAATTTCTCCTCGACCTCCAAAGCCGCGAAAACGGTTACGAGGAAGTCAATGTTCCACACATCGTGAAGCGCGAATGTATGGTCGGGACGACCCAACTCCCCAAGTTTGAAGACGACATGTATGGCATTGAGAACAACGAATTGTTCCTCGTCCCAACAGGCGAAGTGCCCATCACCAACCTTTACCGTGATACCCTCCTCGCGGAAGCCGACCTTCCCATCAAAATGACCGGTCAGACCCCTTGCTTCCGCCGTGAAGCCGGCAGCGCGGGTCGCGATAATCGTGGCATCATCCGCACGCACCAGTTTGACAAAGTGGAACTCGTCCAAATCGTTCATCCCGAAACCTCGATGGCACAATTGGAAGAACTCACCGGCCATGCCGAATCGGCGCTCCAAAAACTCGGCCTCCACTATCAAGTCATTGAACTCTGCACTGGCGATATCGGCTTTGGATCACAAAAAACCTACGACATCGAAGTGTGGGCTCCCGGCCAAGGCAAGTATCTCGAAGTCTCCAGCTGCTCCTGCTTTGGCGACTACCAGGCCCGCCGCATGAAGCTCCGCTTCAAGGACGCCGAAGGCAACAACACCTTCTGCCACACCCTTAACGGCTCTGGGACCGCTCTCCCCCGCCTCTTCGTCGCCGTCCTCGAACAATGCCAGGACTCTGAAGGGAACATCGCCATCCCCGAAGCCCTCCAGCCTTACTATGGAGAAGCCACCCTATGATTCCCTCGGAATAAAGGCCCTCAGGACGACTGAACAAGAAATCTTGACGGTTTTTTGGCGAAACAGCCGTCGCTCGAAACTGGTGATTTCATTAGGTTTTAGGGAACCTCCCATTGACCCCAGCATGGGCTATCACGCCAAAATTCCGAGCAAAGCCCGTAGACCCTTGGCCTCTCGCCATCACCAAACGACCCTCCTCAAGCAACGCATGGTATCTGCAAGCCCTCCTTGCTTCCCAAAAACCGGAGTCGTTCATGAGAACAGGCAAACAACCATTCACAATGCCCCCACCGCAGTCACCCTTTGCCCTCCAAACAGCTAACAGCAAACGTCCCTACCGTTCTATCTTCAGTCGTTCCTGAAGCTTTAATTTCCCCATCTAATTTGTAACGCTTAAACACGTTCCCATGAAGTCGCCCCTCCTGCCCTCTTAAAAAAAATCCTAAGAAAACAACCTTCCAGGCATGATCGATCAGGAAAAATCTCCCACACTCTCCAGTGCCCCAAACTCTGGCAAAACATGCTTAGCACGGCGACTGAACAATTCGGCAACACCTACGAACACCAAGTTCAAAACCTCTCCCCCCTCTCAAAAGAAAAACGACCCGACCATCTACAACGCGCATCCGAACCTCGGATCTGCGGAGCCTATCATCAGGAGCTCAGTGGAAATCTCGCTACCGCGAACTCCCAAGATGAACTCACCAGAAAACTGAAAGCCGCCCGCCTTGCGACCCTAGCCGCCGGAACCATTGCCCACACTTCCTGCGGAACTCCTGAAAAAGAAACAGCCGAGCCACCTCGAGAAGGCCTCTTTCCTTCTGACGGAATTATTTTGGGTTACATTTGCTTTCCCGATGACGAGCTTCAGCCCGCTCAAATAGTTGGAATTTGAAGATCTCTTCTTAGGAATCTCTCAAATTACTTGCTTCCCAGCCATTCGTAGTTAAAACCGCGCCCCCGCGTGTCAGACTCATTAAAAATCGCCCTCCCGAAAGGAAGCCTTCAAGAACCGACCCTCCGTCTCCTTGAAAAGGCCGGCTACAATATCTACACCTCGGATCGTGGCCTCCGCCCCTCGTCCGATGACGAAGGCTTGGACATCTATATGATCCGAGCCCAAGAAATCGCACGCTACATTGATCAAGGATTCATTGACTGTGGCATCACCGGCCTCGACTGGGCCTACGGTCACGATGTCGATCTCGTCGACCTCGCCGAGCTTCCCTACTCCCGCGCCTCGACCCGTCCCACTCGCTGGGTCCTCGTCGTCCCGGAAGATTCCCCTATCAAGACCGTCCAAGACCTCGAAGGGAAACACATCGCCACCGAGGGAATGGAAATCACGAAACGCTACCTCGCCGAAAAAGGGGTCAACGCCCACGTCGAATTTTCATGGGGAGCCACCGAAGTTAAGGTCCCCGACCTCGTCGACGCTATCGTCGATGTCACCGAAACCGGTTCATCCCTCCGCGCCAACAAGCTGCGTATCGTCGATGAGCTCCTCTCCTCTTTCCCCCACTTCTACGCCAGTAAAGCCGCCTTTGCCAACGAGTGGAAAAAGGAAAAAATGGAGCGTATGGTCATGATGATCAAGGGTGCCCTCGAAGCCCGCGACAAAGTTGGTCTCAAACTCAACCTTCCCGAAAGCGCGCTCGAGGCCGTTCTGGCATGCCTCCCTTCGCTTCGCCGTCCCACCATTGCCAAGCTCACCGAAGAAGGCTGGCTTGCATTGGAGACCATCATCTGCGAAAAAGTCGCCCGTAACCTCATCCCAGACTTGAAAGAGCTTGGCGCGGAAGGCATTATCGAATATCCTCTCAACAAAATCGTTTCCTAAACTGAATAAAAATTTAACGGAATTGCGGTTTCATAAATCCGCAGAACTCAAACCATACCAATAAATACCATGGGCAACCTCAAGAAACGTCGGAAGACCAAGATCAGTAAGCACAAGCGCCGCAAGCGCATGAAAGCCAATCGCCACAAGAAGCGCCTCCGCTACAAGTCCTAGCGACTTCAGCGATCCACGTGATCTTCGGTCCGGCAGACCGCAACCTTCTGCCAATCTCACCGTCGGGTTTCCCCCCGGCGGTTTTCGTTTTCCCCAACCGAAGTTTTTGCATTTTCAAATAATACTGAAATTAGTGGAACATCTCAAAATCTATGCCAAAGTCCCACTGTTATGAGCAACGAATCCGATAGTATCCTGCGCCTCTACATGAACGAGATCGCCAAAACAGACCTCCTCACCATCAAAGAAGAATTGGCATTGGCAGAGCGCATCAAGGATGGCGACGCAGCCGCCCGCGATCACATGATCCGCGCCAACCTCCGCCTCGTCGTCAAGATTGCCAAAGATTATTCCAACTACGGGCTCCCCCTTGCCGACCTCATTTCCGAAGGAAATATCGGTCTCATGAAAGCGGTCGAAAAATACGATCCTGAAAAAGGAGGTAAACTCTCGACCTACGCCGCTTGGTGGATCAAGCAATCAGTAAAGCGCGCGCTCTCGAATCAGAGTAAGACAGTTCGCCTTCCCGTTCACATGGTGGACAAGATCGCCCGCCTTCGCAAGATCACATCATCTCTCACCGAAGAACTCGGCCGCGAACCCAGCGATGATGAACTGAATGAAATTCTCGGTATCCCACGCAAAAAGCTCGCCATGCTCAAGCAGGCAGCCCAGCGACCTACCTCTATGGATGCGCCCGTCGGCGAAGACGGCTCCACCACCTTCGCCGAAACGATTGGGGACAACAATGCCGTTGACCCCTTCGAAGCTCTCACCGCCAAAGAAATGCACGGTGAACTCGGGAGCCTCATGACTCTTCTCGACAAGCGCGAGACTAAAATCATCGGGGCCCGCTTCGGACTCAACGGTAAAAAACCTCTCACCCTCGAGGAAATTAGCCACGACTTCGGCGTCACCCGCGAACGTATCCGACAGCTCCAAAACATCGCCCTCGATAAAATGCGCCGCGCCCTCGGCAAAAAGGAAAATCCCATTCCATCCCTCGGCAACGAAGCATAACACCCAAGGAGGGGCTGTCTCCAGACTGCCCTTTAGCTTCTCTCTCCAAAATGAGCACCTCCCGAGGGTGCTCATTTTTTTATCGCTTCCATACGTCAAAGAAATTCCCCCTCACCTTATTTCAGTTACAAAACATTCCCCTTTCCATCGACTCAGCCATCATCCCCAATACTCTCAGTCGGACATCCCTCAACCGTCTCTCGCGCCAGTCTCACCTCCTCCTCTGTCTCCGGCTGCCGGAAGAGATAGGAATACCCTCCCTCATCATCTCTCCGAAACATCGCCGGAGCCATATCAGGGCACACACCACAGTCGATGCAGCTCAGGTCATTGTAGTATTGTCCCGCCACATTCAGCGGATGCTTGTCATTTCTTTCTGCCATATTTTAATGAGCCGTTTTTCTCGGCTGCCTCACTCTCCCACAACTTACTGATCGCATATTGTTCATAATGATTCTATTTCCATGCAGTTAACGCATGAATCCTCCAATCGATCTCTACGCTCTTCATCTCCTTCGCTTGGTAGGCGAACATCGTAATTTCTCAGCCGCGGCCCTCGAAGCCGGCATCTCCCAAAGCGCTCTCAGCCGACAAGTCGCCAAGGTCGAGGCCCGACTCGGCCTCAAACTCTTCGAACGAACAACCAGACAAGTCACCATCACCGAAGCGGGAGCCATCCTCCTCCGTGAAACCTCCCCCATCCCCAATATCCTTGAAGGAGCATTGAGAAGACTCCGGGAAGAATGCCTCGAAGCTCGGCCGAGAGTCAAAGTGGCCCTCTCCACCGAACTGTCCCTCTCTCACATTCCCGGAATCTTCCACTCCAACGAAAACGAGACTCAGATCCTCGTTTCACAGGAAAAAACGACCGACCTTATCGAGCATCTCATCGAGGGACAATTTGATCTCGGCATCTTTGCCGAATCTCAGATTTTACCCGATGACCTCCTCGTAACACATCGCATGAAAGACCGGTTTGTCGCCATTGCCCCAATCTCAAATGGATCGACCAAGTTCAAGGCCCTCCTCCATAAAGGGCAGTGGATTCTCCCCCCGACCGAGACCCAGTCTCGGCAACTCATCGACCACAACTTTCCCGATCTTGCCCCCTCCATGGAACTTGAGAACTTCGATCTCATGGTCCAATTGGTCGCTCTCGGTATGGGCTGCGCTTTCGTCCCCCGTCGCGGCCTCAGTTCCTTTAATCGCAAAAAACAGATCAAAAAAATCACGCTTCCTAAAACTCTTGAGCGAACCCTCGTTGTCGCAATCCCCAAGCACCTCCAACCAAGCGAACACGTCAGACATTTTATCGAAGGTATCCTCTTCTCCTGAAAACGATTACATCTAAACCTTCTTCAACCTTCCCTTCCGATTCTCAATTTTCCGATCATCCCACTCACTTTCCTCCGGCGTTTTCTTCAGCCTCTCCTCAGACCGTTCCGTAAGCGGTTCCAACAGGGCGATTGAGTGGCTAATCTTGGAAGGGAGCGGTTTTTGGGTGGGGAGGGCGAGGGCTTGCCAGGGGTGGCTGGCGTAGTGGTCCAGCGCCGCGTTCAGGGAGTCGAACTCTGCCAGGGGGATGAGGGCGAGGAGGGCTCCGCGCATCAGGCCAAGGTTTTTGGTCCCGTTGGGGTGGCGGCGGGGGCCGCGGTCTTCGCGCCAGCGGCAGGTGTCGCGCTTCCAGTGGTTTTTGTTTTCAATACTCCACTGGCCTCTCACGAGGGCGGCGAGTTGGGCGGGGGTCTTGTCGCCGGGCTCGATGCTGGTGATGAAGATCTGGCTTTCGACGCTGGTCTTCCCGGTGCGCAGACAGGTGGAATAGCGGGTGACCATGAGGAGTTGCCGGGGAGCTTGAGGCGGCCGGATTTGTCACCTTGGTTGAGGCCGATGGCGGCGCGTTGTTGTTGGTTGAGCGGACCGCATTTTCTCCAATGGAGCGGAGCGACATAGACTGGAGCGGCAGCGACTGCCCGAAGGGTGCGACCGGGGGGGAGCATCAAATGCTTTTGACGTCGGGGGCGCCGCAGATGAGGCCGTAGGCGATGAGGAGGACTGTTCGGGTGCAACTGATACGTAACAATGGGTGCAAGAAGATGGGTGGTGTACGAGACCGCTTATATGCGTCGACCCTGATGATCCAGAAGGGGTTCTTACCTGTTACAATGACGATAAAAAATGTACAGAGTTTTGGAAGAAAGAGGATTACGATATCCCTGACGATTTTGAGGAAGGTTTTTGCAAGTCGATCACAATAAATCCTTGAGCTGATTTTTTTTGAGTCATTTCATCTAGGGTTTTTGGTTCATTATGTTAATAGTCTTAATTCAATCAACATGATGCCTTTTACCAAAGTAGCTACCTGTTCCTCACTCCTTGGAGTTTGACTTGTTTTCTGTGGCTGTGATCAGTCGGAAAGTGAGAATGATTCCCTAACCACCGTCGTCAACTCTAAGCGTGACTCCAAGGGTGACTCCAAGGGTGACTCCAAGGGTGACTCCAAGGGTGACTCCAAGGGTGACTCCAAGGGTGACTCCAAGGGTGACTCCAAGGGTGATGGTAACAACCGCAAGGGGCTCCCTTCGAACATTTCTGAAAGAATTTTGGAAGCGAGCGTCGGGGGAGGGAATGAGTTGCTTACGATAAGAGACGAGCTTCTTGCCCTAGCAGAAAAAGAGCCTGCTCAAGTTCTTGAGATCTTATTCCAAAATCAAGAGTTCTTCAATGGAGGAGTTGAAATTTCGGTTTTGGAGCAGATTGCCAGAGATGACCCTGATCAATTAGAAATATGGTTTGGAAATAATCCAGACGGAAGATCTACGCCCTTTTTTCGAGAGTGGGGTGCGCAGCAAACGGAAAAATGTCTTTTTCGTGTCGCAACGTCACAAGATGACGAAAAAAGAGGTGAGTTGATAGGATCGGTTTTTTCAAGACTGCATCGTGATAGCAACTGGAAAAGTGCTCTGGATTTATTGAATGGCTCAGGGCTAACTCTCACCAAGCGCGAGAAAAACTTAGGAGGTTTAAGTTTAGCACAGGGAGTAGGTAGGTTCTTGCCTTCTGATGCGATCGCTATTTTGGAACAGGTCGATGAAAATGGTATTTTTGGATCGATGAAAGAGCGGGTCTACGTTCAGTTGATTAAGGTAGATTTAAAAGACCCTGACCCATCGCGGTTAGTCTCAATGTATGAAGGCCTGACGCCTAAAATATCACGGAAATTGCTCAATAATGAGAAGGCGATGGAAATGATTCTTAAAAAAAATCCGGCGTCCGTTTTTCAGTTAGTTGGGAAAGTTTCATTTATCGAAACGAATATTAGTGCCTACGAAAAAGTAGCTACCTCTCTGGGTAAGTCGGATGCTGGATTGGTATCGGGATGGCTTTCCGAGATGATTGAAAGTCCTGCGCGAACGCGACTTTTCGAAGCCCTCGGGACAAGTGTAGATGTTTCGGATCCGAAGAAATTCTTATCCAGTATTCAAAGTGTAGAGCCAGCCGAAAGGTCCGCGGTATTGAGGGGAGCAGCTTTAACAATGGCACGGGCGGATTTTGAGAGCGCATTGGAATTTTCAGCAAATCTAGATGGTGCGGAAAGAAGGGAATTTGAGCTAAGCTCGATTACAGCGGTCCGAAATTTAGACAGCCAGAAATCCGCAAATGAGCTTACAAAGCTTTTGAATAGGCCAGGCACTGACGCTACGGATGGAAGTTCAGAGGTAACTGCTGTGACTGAGGTTGGTGAGTCTTTAGCTATCATAAATCCTGAAGAAGCAGTGAGTTGGATAGATGATCTCAATCCCCTTTTCCAACTAGCCGCTGTAAGGGGTTTAGCGAGCGGCTTTGCCGCTAAGGATCCCGATAGACTTGTTGAGTGGATTGAATCTGGACTGACCACGGAACATCGCAACATCGGAATATCCGAATTGGTAAAACAACTTAAAGAAACTGACCCAGAGAGTGCAGCCCTGTGGGCAAAAGAGATTTCAGATTAGGAATCTGCCATACAGTGGTTTAGTTGGAGAGGCGGCTGTTAAAATTGATTTGGCCGCTTGGCGGCTGATCAGGGTTGAGGATGAACCCGCATTGGCGGACGGCTTTGCTTTTGACTTTCTGTGCTTTTGACAACAGAGAGTAGTCGTAAAATCTTCGGCGAATGTGCGCGAGGCAACTCATGAAGTTGATCTCGGGATGGTCTCCTTCGTAGGCTTCGTAGGCTTCGTAGGCGGACCAGCCGTCGCATTGTAAGATGCCCGCGTAGTCTTCGCCGATGTTTCGATGAGAGCACTTTGACCCCGGCCAATCCCCCAATGATAGTAGAGGCTGCCATGGGGATCGTTGGCGAGCCAAAGGTAGCCGCGAGGGGCTTTTCCAACTCCGGGTTCGAGGTCGCGGATGGGGGTTTCGTCGATTTGCAGGGAGGCGCTGCCGAGGGTCTCGGTGCGGTCTTTGATGTTGCGATACTTGGGGCGAACGTGGCGGGTGATGAAGAGTTTGCGCGGGATGATTTCGAAACGGTCGGTGACTTCTTCGCCGCAGCGCTCGAAGTCGTCGGGCGAGGCTTGGATTTCGAGAAGCTCGTGGATCACTTCTTCGATCTCGAGGTTTTAGAGACCTTTGATGCGTGGCTTTGGCTTGGTCTTACGCGTGGTGGATTTACTTTTGCGTCTTCGTTTGCGTTGCCCTCCTCCGGGGCGGATGTCCTCGGAGGAGGAGTCGGCTTTTTTTGATTCGCCGTCGAGTAGGGTGAGTTGATTGGGATCAAATTTTTCACTTTTGGCGCTGTGAAGTTGTCGCAGGACGTGAACTAGAGTTTATTTCAGGTCATTTTTTACGAGCGTCATACCACGGGCGCATGGTGGCGGAGTGCAGGTCGATTCCGTCGAGAAGCAACTGGAGGGCCTCCGGGCTGAGGGAGAGCGAGGGCTTTTCACGGTCGGACGGGCGCGGCCAGGAGAAGGTCCCGATCTCAAGGCGTTTTGCGAGGATGCAAATTCCGGCGCGGTCGTAGTAGAGGACTTTGATGCGGTTGCGCCGTTTGTTGGTGAAGATGAAAAGGGTGCCGGATTGGAGACCCTCTTCTTTGAGACTGTCGGCGATGACGACGAGTCCGTTGAATGATTTTCGCAGATCACAAGGTTCCAGGTCGACGAGGATTTTGAGATTTAAAGGAAAGCCAATCATGACGACACCTCCTCAGTCCTACGAATGAAGTGGATCAGCTTTGCGGCAAGAGGAAATTAGCTTTCGTCCGCGATGATGAGGCGGACGCCTGATTGGAACTCAATGCGCAGCTGCCGGTCGGAAGGATGGACCAGCTCGACCTCGACGAAGGAGACCTCGGCGGCCTTCCAGATTTTGGATAAATTATTTTTTTGCCTCCAGGCAGGATGGCGCGGGATCAGGGCGCACGCGAGATCGCATCAAGGGCAGCCGCGGGTCCGCTTACGCCGTTCCAACTGCCATTCAGCCTCATCGAGGTGCATTACCTTCATCGAACACTGAATAAAAAAAACTCGGGCCAAGCAACTCAAAGCCACCCGAACCGGAGTTTTTTTTACGAAACTTTCTAAGTCAGCGGAGCCAACTGAATCGTCACACGACGGTTCGCTTGACGGCCATCGGCCGAACTGTTGTTTGCCACAGGAGCATCCGGACCTTGTCCAGAAACCCGGAAGCGGGAGGAGTTCACCTTCCTACTTTGCAAATATCCTGCCACACTACTCGCACGCGATTGCGAGAGACGATAATTATAATCGCGTTGCCCCACACTGTCAGTGTGACCCGTGATATCGACCATCGTCTTATCATATTTGCTCAGCACCTTGGCCACCGAATCCAGGGTCGGATAGAACTGCCCACTGATACTCGAACTACCGGTCGAAAAAGTAATATCGCCCGGCATGATCAGGGCGATTTGATTGCCATTGCGGCTCACACCAACTCCCGTGCCCTCCAACTCGCGACGCAACTCGGCTTCCTGCTTATCCATGTAGGCACCAATTCCGCCACCCGCGAGTGCTCCGATTCCGGCTCCGATCATCGCCTTTTGACGACGATCCGTACTTCCACTTCCGGTGAGGGAACCGATTCCGGCACCCAACAGTCCTCCGATCACGGAGCCCGTGAGAGCTTTAGAACGCTGCGACTGCCCCGTATAGGGATTGGCTGTTTGGCAGGAAGAAAGAATCAGGCTACCCGCGACAACAAAACCAATGAACTTTAAAAATGCTTTCATGTGGGGTAAGACTAACTCGGAGCTTCGTTAATTCAGCAAAAATATTTCGTCATTTCGGCCCTGCCCAATTCATCTCACTATCCAGAATGCCCAACGCTCTCCCCAACCCCACCGGCGACCTGTTCCTCTTGAATGACGCCATCCTCTCCGAAGGTAAAAAGGCCTCCCGCCAAAGCCCGCGCCGACGCATCGTCCTCCCCGTGCAGCGCAGCCAAGATGCCCTTGTCCAACGACTCCTCAACTTCCTCCAACCTGGAACCTATATTAGACCTCACCGTCATCCCCTACCCCACGCCACCGAGTCAATCTGCCTCCTCTCCGGCTCCCTAGAGATCCTCATCTTTGATCAATCCGGAACGGTTCAAAGTCGCCACCGACTCTCTGCAAGCTCTCCCTTGATTGATCTCGAACCCGACCTCTGGCATGGAATGATCGTCCTCGAAGCAGACACCGTCATCTTCGAAGTGAAACGGGGCCCCTACGATCCCGCCACCGACAAGGAATTTGCATCGTGGTCCCCCCAAGAAGACTCACCCGAAGTTGCCGCATATTTAACAACACTGGCCTAATAAGGCAGATACTTCCGCCGATTCGCAATCCACACACTTTGATGAGGGGCCAAGACCAACTCGGCAGCCTCAGACTCCAGCGAATCACCGGAGATCAAATCAAACCAATCCTCGGTCCCAATGAGATTGATACTCGCCAAAGGAATTCGCTGCTCCTCGCCCGAAACATTGTGAAGACAAAAGACACTCCGTCGTCGATCGTTCGACTGCCTCCAAAAAGCAAATACTTGGTCCCCGAGGTGAAGGGTAAACTGCGTGGCATTTGGATGGAATGCCGGTTGTTCCTTCCTCAACTCAATCAAACGTAAAAGCTTCCGTAGAACCCGAGCATGTGGCGAAGAAGGGTCATCCAATTCAGCATCCAATTCAGTAGCATTCCACTGTCGGCGATTAATCCTCCGGTTAATTTTCGTTTTCGCCACCATCTCAGTATCATTCCGAGTCCCCAGCAAGCTGTGAATGTAAAAAGCAGGAACTCCTTCAAGCCCAAGTAAAATCGTGTGTGCACAAAGGAACTTCTCCTCCGATTGAAAAGCATCAAAAAGGCTGATGTTAATTTCATAAGGTCGCTTGCTCCCATCGGGAAGAGTCCGCTCCGAAATTAACCCGCCATGATCAGCCATTGTATCGACCAATGATTGAATTTCCTCCTGCGTCAGCAGCCCCTCGGCCGGACGCAAACCAATCCCATCGTGCGAGGCGATAAAGTTAAAATACATCGTCCCCGGCTGCGCAGGCGGCATTCTCATAAGCCACCGAATCAAGCAGCGGCAATTCCCCGTCGTTAAGGCATTCAAAAGCAGTGGCGGCAAAGAGAAATTATAAATCCCATGGGCCTCGTTTCCGTTTCCGAAGTAAGAGAGGTTTTCCTGATTCGGAATATTAGTCTCGGTAATGATCACCGCATCCGGCTTCACATGCTCAATCAGCGTCCGAAAAAGCCGAACCAATTCATGAGTTTGAGGCAGATTGATACAGCGCGTCCCAAGCTCTTTCCAAACGAAAGCGACCGCATCAAGTCGGAAGATGCTCACGCCACGATCCAAATGGTCCCTGATGATCTTCACCAACTCCACTAGCAAGTCAGGCTCCTCAAAATTGAGGTCAATTTGATCGTGCCCGAAAGTAGACCAAACATGCTTCGTCCCCTCGGGAGTTTTCGTAGGCCGCAAAAGCTCTGTCGTCCTAGGCCTCACCACTTCGCTCAAGTCCGTCTTGGGATCCTCTTCCACAAAGTAACGCCGCCCCGGCTCCTCATTCCGCTCAAACTGCTGAAACCACACATGCGAAGCCGAGCAATGATTCACCACCAAATCAGACATCACCCGATAGTCCTGCGATAATTCTTCCAGATCCGACCAATCACCCAACTCGGGCTTCACCTTGGTGTAATCCGAAACCGCAAAACCATCGTCCGATGTCCAAGGAAAGTACGGGAGCACGTGAACAATCGAGATCGCAGTTCCCAGTCGCTTCTTCAAAAACCTCGTGAGTTCCTTCAAAGGAGCCCCACTCGCAGGCAAAACCGAATCCCCATAGGTGATCAAAGCCACATCCTTCTCCGACCAATGATTGGTATAAGGAACTGGTTCAAAAAAATGCTCCCGCAATCGCATCGTATCGAGCAATTGCTCCAACAAAGCACCATGACCCCCCTTTCCATAGATAATTTCCAGGTGAGTTTCTATCCTCAAAACGAGATTTTCAAGCGGACTCATGACCTATGAAAACTCTTTCACATCTGCTTCCACTGCCTCGATCAGACGATCATAGACATCCGGCATCGCACTCTGAACCCGCGACCAACTTGGAATAAATGGCTTCTCCATCGGTGAAGTCAGAAAGGCCTTCCCTGCCGTAATAATATTTTCCGCAAAAAGCTCCACGGCCTCCTCCTCTTTATGAACATCGAGATCCAGCCCGTTGATGATGGCATCGTTCTTATATCGCTCCACAAAATCGAGGGCATTCCGATAGTAAGCCGCCTTAAGCGTACGAAAGACCTCCTCGCTAAAGACATTCCCCATCACCGCCATCTTACGGAAAAGTAACTTGCAAATATCGATCGACATCTTGGAAAGACCCTTCGCTTGATCCTCCAGCGAAATATCCTGATGCTTGTGATCATACACCTCCGCAATATCGACCTGACAAAGCTTGTTGTTCGAATAATTACGAAACATCTCTGAAAGCGTTCCCATCTCCAGGCCCCAATCACTCGGCATCCGAATGTCCGGGATCACCCCTTTTCGAAACGAAAATTCTCCCGCCAAGGGGTATCGAAAACCATCGAGATAAGTCAAATACTCGCTTTCTCCCGTCACCTGTTCCAGTGAACGAATCAACGGAGTAATCAACAAGCGCGTAACCCTGCCATTCAGACTCCCATTGGCAATCCGTGGGTAGTATCCCTTCGCAAATTGGTAGCTGAACTGCGGATTCGCCATCGGATAAATGAGCCGCGCCAAAAGCGAGCGGTCGTAAGTAGTAATATCGCAGTCATGCAGCGCAATCGCCTCCGCCTTATCCGTCGCCAGCATGTATCCGAGACAATACCAAACATTCCGGCCTTTCCCCTCCTCCTCTGGAGCCAACCCTTGAGCCTCCAGTTCGGCATCAAGAGCCCGCAAGCGCGGACCATCATTCCAAAGCACCCGATGATGCTGTGGCAACTCCGAGAAAAAATTTAAGGCTTCCCGATATTGACTCTCATCCGCTCGATCCAATCCGATCACGATCTGATCCAAGTACGGAACCTGCTTCACTTCCGCCAAAATCTTCGGCATCGCAGCCGTTTCCAATTCAGAAAAAAGTGACGGCAACAACAAGCCCATCGGTCGTTGTTTCGAAAACCCCACTAATTCCGCTTCCAGTTCAGCAAGCGGACGTTGGGTCAAATTATGTAAGGTGGTGACCGAGCCGCCTTGATGAAAATCAGCCATGATTAGTTTCAGTAGTTGTTGGTAATTGTGGAATCCCGAATTGATCTAAAATTTTCGTCATCATCTCCGCCCACCCCCGTGGACCGGTCTCCGTGCTTCGCAACACATTCTCAGCTTCCAGGACAAAACCATCCTTACTGGCGATAATCACCCCAATGTCAGCAACCTTCAGCATCGCAAGATCATTTGGCCGATCTCCCAGCGCGATAATCGCCACCTCCTTCTTCCGAAAATACGACAAAGGCTTCCCTTTATCCGTCTTCCCCGAGACATGCAAAAAGCGCCCCCCGTGCAGCGTCTTCAGCCCACGCTCCTCCACCATCTTACAAAACTGCTCCAGCGCCTCCTCCGTATCTTGCCACACCAAAGGTTCACTGAAATGCCGATCCGCCGACCTCTCCGCCGAGAGTCGGCTGAGACCCGTCCACTCGAGGATCTCTGCCATCGTAGCCCCGTCATATCCCCTAAATTTAAAAAGCCCTCGCAATGGTTTTAAAACCTCCAAAATCTCGGCCCGCGGCGTCCCAAAAATCGTAGCCTCCTCGCCGTCGTAAAGAACCGCCCCATTCTCAACCACATACGGATGCGTATTCCCAAAATCCCCACGCATCGCCAGCCACTCTGCCCGCGTCTTGCTCGTATTCGCCATCATCGGAATGCCCGCCAAATCCATCCGATCCAACACCGGCAAAACCTCTTCAAACGAGTAATCATCAGAGTCCAGCAAGGTCCCATCCAGGTCACTTACCACTAATAACTGCAACGTTTGCTCTGCCATTCACAATCTCCTAGCGCATCCCGTGCCAAATCCCGATTTCAAAATTCCCGGAAGCCCCTATTGTCACCCCATGCCAGAACTCGCTGAAGTCGAACTCGCCCGCCGCCAATGGTCCACCTCCCAAGGAAAAACCATCGTCTCCGTCGAAGTCCACCCCAAGGCCCGCATCTACCGCGACTGCCCCGCCCCCGCCCTCCGCATTCTTGAAGGAAAAAAACTCCTCTCCTCCAAAGCCCACGGCAAACGCATGCTCTTCACCTTCGCCCCAAAGCTTCACCTTGAAGTCCACCTCGGCATGTCCGGCAAGCTCTCTACCGCTCCCGCCGATCACGAAGTCCACAAACACGACCATCTCATCCTCCGCACCGCCAAAGCCGCCCTCATTTTCAACGATTACCGCATGTTCGGCCGCGTCATGCTCCACGACTGCACCGACCCCTGGGCCGACCTCCCGCCACAACCCCAAGATTCCAAATTCTCCCTCGCCCGCGTCCGAAAACTCATCGAACGCCACCCCAAAAAGCCCCTCAAAGCCCTCCTCCTCGACCAAAAAGCCTGCCCCGGCATCGGCAACTGGATGGCCGATGAAATCTGTTGGCGCCTCGGCCTCTACCCCGGCATCCCCACCGCCCAACTCGACCCAGCCCCCCTCCGAAAAGAAATCCGCTTCGTCACCCTCGGTGCCCTCAAACACGTCGCTGAAAAAAACGAGAACGCCGCCGTCGACGGCTTCGCTCCCGGCACCTACGTCGCCAACGTCCCACCAAAAAACTGGCTCTTCCAACACCGTTGGAAAAAAGGCGGCACCTGCCCAAAATGCAAAACTGACCTCGCGCGCGACACCATAGCCTCCCGCACCACCGCCTGGTGCCCCACCTGCCAAGCCTAAAAAAAGGAGACCCTTCTCAGGATCTCCTTATCAATAGCGTCACTAAAAAACAGCTCTCACTTCAAAGGAAGACCCGTCACCTCAACAAGCTTGAAGTCGCCGGGATTCCAGTAGCTGAAGGCGATGAAAAGCTTCACGACCTTTCCATCAACGATCTGCGGCCACCAGGCGGCGTTATGAATGTGCTGGCCATTCTTATGGCCAAAGTCCCCCTTGGGAGTGATGACTGACACGACCTTCTTAGTTGGCCAGTGATAAATATAGCACGGAGCTCCGGGATACTTGGCCTCATTGGCACCGGGACCTTTCAAGCAGCCCACCAAGGCGTAGTCGCCAAAGAAATCGATATCGCAGGGATTCGTCCCCTTCAGCACCAGGAATCGTTCTTCGATTTCACCCTTGAGGCTCAAGGTACAGATCTCACCGGAACCCCGGCTACAAACGACAAGCTTATCCTTGTGAAAGGCACCACCGTGCGAAGTGCTAAATTGCTTCTTCCCTCCGAAAACCTCCTTTTGATCCTGAACATCAAAGACCAAGCTACTGCCGTATCCATCGAAGGCCCATGGGTTGCCGGTCTTCGGATGAAGCTCGACGTCCGTCGGATTGAACTTCCCAGCCTTGTCAAAGTAGGGAACCGCGTCCGCCTTGGGAGCCAAATCAAAGCTCGTCCCATCGGCATAGTCCCGATGGCGGACCAAGTGCCGCGAATTGTCAGAGAAATAGAAGCTGGGCTTCTCCCCCCCCTTCACGACGGCCAGACCGTGGAAGTTCCCTTGGCCGAATTTCTCATCATCACTCAGAATGACGCCCGCACCCGCAGCGGTGTTAAAGCGAATGACCTTTGCTCCTATCGTAGTGTAAAGCGCACTCGTCACCGGATCAACATCACTTCCACCGTGATTTCCCTTCAAGTAGCCCGCGAGCGCCGCATCGGCAGGAAGAGAATACTCGGTGGCATCTCTAAACTTCAGCTCACCCCAAGCACTGGCGACATAGGGAAGCTTCTTATCGGCCACAGGTGCCGCATGAGTATGATCGGCTCCTTCGTGCGCTAGCACCGGCAGGACATTCAGAGTCGCAGCAATCGTGATGAGTAATTTTTTCATTGTTCGGATCAGTATTTAAAATCTCCCTTTTGTTAAATGATCTGGGAACGATCGAGAAGCTCAATCTGGCAGGAATGTCTGCCGTCGCGTATTAGGAGGGACCCTCGTTTGCAGTTCACTTTGTTTCTTCCTGCTTCTCCAGGCCTCCATTCTCTTCTCCCGAGGCACTCCCCAGCTCCGAAGGTGCGCAGGTCCATAGCCCCGTGCCTCGGGGCGCGGTAAATCCACGCGGACAAATCGAAGGTGCGTAGGCAACCCCGTCCATCCCTACCAAAAGCACCCCGCCATCAGAACGCCGCCAAAAAAAACCACCGCCTTAACGCCCCCGCTTCTGATCCAACACCTCTCTCCGCTCCTCCCTCCTCGTCTCATCCTCAATTGTCTCCAATAATCGATACCCACCCTCCGGATCGTATTCATTCTTCGCCTGGATAAGGCCATCAAAAGCCAAATCCCGAGCATCCCCACGAGGCATCCCTCCCATATATTGCTCCGCTGCAGGAGCATCAAAATAGCCCCAATACCCGGAAACTGATCCCACAACCTTAGCTCGAATGTCCTCCGACACATCCTGAGCCAACTCCAAAAGACCCCGCCTCTTCTTCTCCGATAGAAATGTACCCACGATCCCTCGCATGTTCTCGTATCGGCAAAATTCTCCATCACCAGTCAACTTCCCAGATTCCATCAATTCGCGAAGCCCCTTCGACCCTCCCATTCGATATGGTTTCATTACTCACAAATCCCTCCAACCACAAAAAGAAGCCGGAAGCATCCCATTCGACAGTAAGGCCAACTCACGCACCTCTCCCCAACTCGACCCAACTCGACCCAACTCGACCCAACTCGACCCCATTCGCCATCACCAACCCCACCGGCGCTGCCTTCCTCATTTCAGTCGAAAGCACCGGCGTCAACCCCGCCACCGAAAGAGCCACCCCCTTCTTCCCAAACCAACTCGCCATCTTTTCCAGCGCCCTCTTCATCCACTTCTTCTCCACCACTTACCAAACCGTCCCTACAAAATTAAAAAACTTCCATCACCTCAAGCATCCTCTCGATCGCCCCATCCATCGATTTACACTTCGCAACATCCTCCGGCATCGTCCGAATTTCCTCCATGACCAAGGCCCAAATCTCCCGATCCACCGCAAGATCAGCCAATGGACACACCTCGATCCGAACCCCCATCAAAACCCCTCCCGAAATCCCCGTAAAAAGCTGATGCTCCACCCTTAGAAAAAGTTCATCGAGTGTCACCGTATCATCCAATCGCCGACGACCCATCGCCGGGTGATAATCCAAATCATCCGTGCGCGTAAAACTCCAGTTCTCCCGACAAAATGACTTCCCATTCGGCACCTTTCCCAAAAAACGATCGATCATCCCACCAATCTGCGGATTCAATCTTGGTACCACCCCATGCACTTCTTTCAAAGTTTTCCCAACAGCCCCAACCGGATCCCACGATGAGGGGAAACAAACCGCCGCCTTCGTCGCACCATCCATAATCAGCAAATCAGCCTCCCATAATTTCGAGAGTTCCATCAAATCACGACGACCCTCCGACACCTCCCCCAGATCCTCGGCAAGCTTCCAAACGGCCTCATCTTAAAGGCCCATTCAAATCCACCGGGCGCAAAAAGCTTCTTCCAAAATGGCTCACTCATCTGCACCTATCCAAAAGAGAAATCCCCTCCTGTCAATCAGATCAAAACCGCATCGTTGCTTTTCCTGAAAATACTCCCTCAGGGATTCACAAAAGTCAGAAGCTTAGATCTCTTCTCAAAAGTTGGCGGCGATACGCGATCAAAATCAACTCCTCCTTACTAGGATTCCCACTCAGAAAGCCGGATAGACCCCAAGCTTGCCCCCCTCCCTTCCACCACCTCACTTCAACGTTTTCAAATACCCTTTCACCACCTCATCTCTCGTGACAACCGTAGCCCGCACCACCCAGGCCACCCGCTTCCCGGCTCGCTGACTCTCCTGAATCTTCACCGCCGCCCCATTCCTCAAAATCGCCCCCGTCTTGAAGCTCGGCTTCGCAAGATCTTTTCCAAGCTCTGACAAAGTTGCCCTGACATCCAAGTTCTCATCATTGCCATCGATCTGAACCTCCACCTCGAACGCCAACTCCTCCCCAAAGGTCACCTCCCCGGATAGCCCCGGCAGCAAACAGATTCCCGTCTTCTTCAAAATCTTCCCGTCCCCCGGCTTCCAGTTTTTCCCGCCAGTTTCCAACTCCACCTTCAAAAAATCCACCCTCACCCATCTCGGTTCGCCCGGACCTGTGCACATCACAATTCCCTCCAAAAGCTCCAGATTCATCTCCGAAAGCTTCGCAAAAAGCCGACCCGATTTCTTGTGCAAGACCACAAAATCACCCTCCGCAAAAGCAACTCCGTTCTTTTCCAGAAGCTCCCGCCAATCATATAGCCCCCCCTCCTTCACCCCCTCCAACTCCGGTGGCCTCTCTCCATAAAGTGGAGCCCTCGTCTTCCTTTCTCCACCAGTCCCTGTCGCAAAGGGATCATCCGTGGGCGCTTCAGCCGCCGTTGCAATGAAAGTTTCAAAAGTCGGCGGCACCGTAAAAACTCGAAAGCCCCGTTCATCCTCCACCGGCGAAACATCTTCATCAACCTTCACCACATTCCTCAACTTTTCCTCCCCCAAAAACGCCCCACCCTCTTCCTTCAAAACCCACTCATTCAACAAGCCACCATCCATCAGCACAAGATCGTGCCTCATCACCGCCAAAACCGTTCGCGCCCCGTCCAACGACCCAATCTCGCAAACCAAAGGCATCCCACCCTCGACCTGAAACCCCGTCTTCCAGGAAAAATTCGACCCCTGCACATCAACGCTCCACGTAGCCGAACTATCCACCAGCCAATCATTTCCATCAATCTGAACTTCTCCTTCCATCACGAAACCACCCTTCCCCGTCGTCGCCGCATAAGCCGTCCCCGGCAGAGCCAGACACGAAAGACTCGTCAAAAGCTCCGCCCCTTCCGGCGGCCCGCTCCAAAACATCTCTCTCGTCCCCCGCACCACCCCAGGCACCGCGTAAATCTCCACCCCCGTCCGGATCATCCGTGGAAAACGCCTCTCCAGAGAGTCAGCGAGCATCTCATGCCAACCCGCCCCCGCTTGCACCACCATCAGCTGCCTCTTCACATCGTAAACCGCCCTCCCCTGAAAATCATTCCGTCCCAAAAACCCCTCCACCCGCTTCGTGCAATCCCGCACCGAATCCACCCCAGTCAAAAACCGACTCTCAAAAGGCAGATCTTTCACCTCTTCCCCCAACCAATTCGCACCCTCCACCACATCGACATCCGCATCAACCTCGAACGGATCTCTCTCAGCCAATGAACCCTCAATTTGCTCCCAATAAAATCTCCGCAAAGCCTCCTCTCCCACCCGATAACTCCGCACCTCCATCTCCCCCGCAAAAAGCACTCCCTGCAAAAGAAAAAACACCATTACCATCCACTTCATGCTCCTCTTCTATCACATCACCCAACTTTGAAAATCATTCCTTCCCGATCTCAAATTTGCCATTCTACCCTCCATGAAGCTCATCCTCCTCGCACTGCTCCCGCTTCTCACCCTCGCCGACACCGTCAAGGATCGCGAAGGCGCCGTCCGCTCCGACCGCGAAGAACTCTCCCCCCTCCTCGACAACTTCGTCAGCCTCCGCCTCATCGATACCAACTCGCTCGACCTCTCCCGATCTCTCCCTCGCCAATGACCAACGCGCCACCATCACCAAAGTCCTCCCCAATACCCCCGCCGACCTCGCCTGGGCCCTCCACCACCTCAAAGACGAAGACAGCCTCCCTCTCACCATCAAAAGCACTCCCACCAGCGAATCCCTCCCATTCCGCGATCCCAGATTCAGAACTACCGGCGTCCCAAATGCCCCTTCCAAATTCGTCTTCAATCTCACCTTTCCCCCACGTATCTTGGACTGAAAAGTAAATCCCCCTTACCAGTCTCCCCGCGCACCGTTATTCATCACCTCAGCCTCCAATCGCAGCACCCCTCCGAGCGACTGCAAAACAAATTCCAGCCCCTCTAGCGTTACCCCGTCGATCACCCCGACATCATTTCCCCACCC
>JBLHUR010000058.1:0-31808 GCA_047629805.1 Akkermansiaceae bacterium
GTGTGTTTTCCGTGTGTTTTGGCAAAGTATCCTCTAAATTCCATTTTTTATAATAAAAAAGACAGGGTTCAATTCCCGTCGCCTCCACCATCTCCCAAAAAGCCCTCTTCGGATTACGATCCGGCGAGGGTTTTTTGCTACTCGACTTGTTCTCTTCCGATGATGACTGGAATCGCGCTGAATAAGACGACGTCCTTAAGCTCAGGAGATTTGGTGGTGTAGGTGCCATCAGGAACCTGTTTTCCGTCAATGATGAGTTCATTGATACGAAGATGACATTCGTGGAGTTCGATGCGGGATTCCGCTGCCATTTCAATACGTCCTATGGTAGCTTTCCCGGGACAGTATGCTCGGAGATAGCAGTCTTCGTCATTGAGAATGACGGTGGAGTTTTCCAAGGCGTTCGCACTCATGGGTGCGATGGTCCCTTTTAGAATTTCGAAGCCTCCGGTGAACTTGGAGGTGTCGGCATTAATATAGAGATACTCTGCGAGGTCTCCGTAAAAGGAGATGGGAGCATTTCCTTGGATTTTTCCTTGGAGGATAAAGTCTTTTTCTTGCAGGAATTTTTTGTTGGGCAGGCGAAAGAGGGTAGGGGCTTCTATGATCAAATTTCCACCGATGAGTTCGCGAGCCATCATGGAGTAGCGCTCGCCAAAGCGAACTTCACCGCCGGCGAGGCGGAGTTCTGCGAAGGCAAAGAAGGCCACGCTTCCTTCAAGTTCGAGCACCGAGCCGGGTTCCAAGGTAAGAGAGCAGCCTCCGAAGTATTCGAGTCCACGCGAGAGAAAAGTGCCTTGCAGAACGATGCCGGAGGGCACGCGGTAGGCGCGGGGCGAGACGGTGAGGCCGGTTTCATCATGTCGTCCGCGTCCGGGCTGAGGGCCGGCCCAGGTTTGGTCGCGATCCCATCGACCGCTCTCTTTTGCGACGATAATTTCCGGCTTTCCGGGGCTGAGGTTGACGGGAGATTGGTAGATGGTGCAGGCTCTTTTTTTGGTTCCCAAAACTGTAAGGGTTCCGGGACCGGTGAGGCTTTCAATCCCAACCTTTGCGAGGTCGCGGTAGGTGCCGGGAGGGAGATGGGAATCGCTGAAATGAGCGCTTGCGACGATGAGAGCCTTCTTGATGATGACGACGCCATTCTGCTCCACTGAAAGTGAGTTGATGGTGGTTTCATCTTCAACGATCAGCCGTCCACGATCGATGCTGATGGGACCGGTGCCGAGAGAGTGAGGACCTCGACTGATTAATTGTCCCTGAATAAACCAGCCTCCGGAGAAGTGGCGATTGTCGCCGGTGAGGATGACGGCGATTCGTTTACGAGGTGGCGAAATATACATCGGAGCGGAGCCGGTGAGGCTACTGGCGATAGTGAGTTGGTGGACGCCACTTCGTCCGCCGGTGAAGTTTGAAGTTTGTGCGATGTGAATCTTGCCTGTGAGAACAGCTTTGTTTTCGCTGATGCTAACGACTTGGTCGAAGAGATCGGGGTAGATTTCCGGGGTGACGATGTTGACGAGTTCGGCGCTGACGGTTCCGCCATCGAGGGTTAAATTTGCGATATGAGTTTCCTGTTCGATGCTGACAATCGTAAAGGTTGAAGCGGCCCTGAGGGTCAGGCTTTTTCCAGGAAAGGTGTTGTCGCTTTGATCGTCTGCATGGTGAATAAGATGGCCTTCGGGATTTGCGAAAAAATGATTGAGGCGGAACTGCTCGGGCGAGAGGTTACCCCAAAGGTTTTCGGAAGTCCATGGGTGGCACATGGGAACATCGAAGAGGGGGGTGATGGAAATTTGCGAGGTCAGCGTGGGAGGCTCTTTAAAGAAGTAGGCGAGTGCTCCTCCGGTTGCGAGAGCCGTTCCGCTTGCGATGAAGGCACGCCGTTTGACTCGGGATGTCGGAGTGAAGGCCCTCGTCATTGCGGTTTTAAATTCGGGAGCAGAGGAGAAGCGTTTATCAGGATCTGCACTGAGAGCCTTCTCGAAAAAGGGATCGGCTTTGGTTGAAATTCCGGGAATCTTGGAGACGGGTTCGAAATGTCCGATGGGGAGGTTGTCGGTGAGGAGTTGGTAGAAGATCACGGCCAGGCTGTAGAGGTCACTCTGGACGCTGAGGTGATCGGCATTGCGAAAGAGCTCGGGGGCGAGGAAGTGTAGCGTGCCAACTTGGGTTCCGGTGCGGGTGAGCGACATTTGGCTCAGTTTCAATTCGTGAGATTTCGCGAGACCAAAATCAGCGATTTTGATGCCGTCGAGATTTTCGTTGAGAAGAATGTTGGAGGTCTTTAGGTCACGATGAAGGAGACCGAATGAGTGCAGGTGGTGGAGCCCCGTGCAGATTTGCTCCATATAAACCAGGGTGCGATCGGGAGGGAGTTGGCCCAGTTTTGCCAAGTCTCCTCCTTTCATCTCGTCCATGATATAATAGGGGAGTTTTTCGAGGGTGTGCCCGGTCCCATGAATGGTGACGAGATAAGGTGACTGAAGGCTCTTTAGGATTTCGATTTCGCTTCCGAATCGTTTGGCTAGAACTGGATTGGAGGCGAGTTCGCGGGGAAGAAGCTTCAGCGCGAAGAGGGAACCCTTTTGACTTTTGACGCGGTAAACTGCGGCCATCCCTCCACGGCCGATTAGTTCTTGAACTTCAAAATCGGGAAGGGAGGCGTCGAGATCTTGGGCTTCCGGCGGGTTCCAGGTGGGGGTGCTTTCGGATGAAAGCGTTAACGACTTTTCGTCACGGAGTCCGATCTTCAGAAGAGCCCTGGGGTCTGGTTGAGGCTTGGAATTTGCTCTTTTTTCTAGAGGGTCCATCATGAACGACTCAGGGCATTGAAGAGGGCCGCGAGCTCTCCATCGATCTCGTTTTCCGAGACGACTGTTTTAGCGACCTCCTCGCGGAGGGTTTTTTGATATTTTTGCCGCATGCGATGGCTGGCGACTTTCACCGCGCCCTCGGACGATTCTAGTTGAGCGGCGATCTTGGCGTAGGAGAGGTCGGTTTCCTCCAACGTCATGACTGGAAAAAGAGCGTGGAAAAAGTCGAGTCGATTCCGCGCGGCGTAATCCCGTTCCATTTGCGCGGCTGTCAGATCGAGAAGTCGGAGAGCCCACCTTTTGTCAAACTCTCGCTCAGGACCTCTGAGGTCGGAAGGCAGGAGGTCTTCTTCAAGCGAGAGGTCGGAAGAGTTGCCTCCGCGCTTTTTAGCAGACTGCTTACGGTGAAACTCAAAGACGCGGTGTTTGGCTGAGGTTTTTAGATATCCCCGCATGCGGCCCTTGTCGGGGTGGAGCTTGGCATATTGATCCAATCGATGAATTGCCGCAAATATTTCCTGGGTTAGATCCTCCGCATCCTCACGCGGCACGCGCATGGATTCGATGAAGGACTCAACCGGTCCCCAGTAGGTTTTCAGGAACTTCTCGATAGCACCTGGATCGCGAGCTTTCTCGCCCTTTGGTGCGATGGCCAAGACGATGCTCCATTGGGTTGTAGGGAAGGGGGTAATGGGATTCATCCTGAGGTATTTTTAAGGAACCTGCTGAGACATGAAACTAGGTCTGAGGTTGCCTCGGGAAGGCTGTCCTGTAAACTCATCAATTTTCGTTTTATTAGGATCTTTTAATTAAATCAGCAATCTTCACGGAAATTGCTGAATTCCTCTTGCCAGTAATGAGATTTTTGATACCTAGCTCTCCCCCGCAACCGTGCAAAAGGCATTTTTACGGGTTTTTTTGAACATTTACGATCATGGCACGACTCTTCGGCACAGACATCCCTAACGAGAAGCGTATTGAAGCATCTCTTCCTTACATCTTCGGCATTGGACCTTCAACGTCCGCGAAGATCCTCGATCACGCAGGCGTTAATCCTGATATTCGCACGGGCGAACTCAGCGAAGAGCAGCTTGTGAAGATCGCGGCCGTCATTCAAAACGAAGGTATCCTAATTGAAGGAGACCTGCGTCGTGAGCAACAAGGCCAGATGAAGCGCCTTTCCTCTATTAACTGCTACCGCGGAATTCGTCACAAGCGTGGCCTTCCCGTTCGCGGACAGCGCACCAGCACCAACGCCCGGACCCGTAAGGGTAAGCGTCGCACCGTCGGTGTTGCTAAGTAAGTCCTCTCTTTGAGGATTTCAAAACGACTTTCCATTCCATAAACATGGCTGAAGAAGAAAACAAAACTGAGGAGACCGAGGTTGTCGCTGCTGATGCAGTGACTCCTGCGGAAACTCCAGCCCCTGAGGCGGCTGCTGAAAAAGCAGCTCCAGAAGCCCCCGACGCTCCGGCGGAAGGTGATGCTCCTGTTGCGGGTGAAAGCACAACCGAAGGCGCTTCCGATAAGGAAGTCGCTGAGGCACCGAAGGAAGAGAAGAAGCGCGATATTTTCGCAGAGCTTCTCGGAGAAGAGGATCCTGACAAAGTCAAGATTCACAAGTCCAAGAAAAGCAAGAACGTCGTCAAAGGCATCGTTCACGTTACCGCGACTTTCAACAACACCTCCGTCACCGTCACCGATGAGCGGGGCAACACCATCGGATGGTCTTCATCCGGTAAGATGGGCTTCAAGGGTTCTCGTAAGAGTACCGCATACGCTGCCCAGGTCGTTTCCCAAGATGCTTGTCGTCAGGCCATGGCTCATGGATTGAAGGAAGTTCTCGTCCGGGTCAAAGGCCCAGGCGCAGGTCGCGAATCTGCAGTCCGTGCCGTTCAAGGCCTCGGGGTGGAAGTGTCCGGCATTCTTGATGTCACTCCAATTCCTCACAATGGCTGCCGTCCTAAGAAGGCACGTCGCGTCTAATTCTTCTTAACCCTAACTTTAGAAAGACAGATCAATGGCACGTTACACCGGCCCAAAAGATAAGATTAACCGCCGCTTCGGTGTGCCCCTTTTCGGGCCCTCCAAAGCACTCGATCGCCGCAACTACCCTCCTGGCCCACACGGACTCCGTTCCGGGCGCCGGAAGAAGTCAGACTACGCGATTGCCCTCGGTGAGAAGCAGAAGCTCAAGTTCATCTATGGAGTGCTCGAAAAGCAGTTCCGGGGATACTTCGCTGAAGCTGGACGCCGTCGTGGAATTACGGGCGACATCATGCTCCTCCTCCTCGAGACCCGTCTTGACAACGTTTGCTACCGCCTCGGCTTCGGCAACTCGCGTCAATCGGCTCGTCAGCTCGTCAACCACGGTCACGTGACCGTGAATGGCAAGAAGCTCGATATCCCATCCTACCAGGTTCGCCCCGGCGACACCATCAAAGTTGGTGGCCGCGCTTCTTCGCAGCAGCTTGGACTTCGTATGCTCGACATCACTCAGTCCGTTCCTCTTCAGGACTGGCTGGCTCTCGACCGCGAGAAGATGGAAGGAACCGTGTCACGTCTTCCTGAGAAGGATGACATTGACCCACCGGTCAACCTCCAGCTTATCGTCGAACTTTACTCACGTTAAAGTTCACCGACCTTTTCAAAGCCCTATCTCGTTTATCGAGGTGGGGCTTTTTTATGGAGCGTTCTTTTGCAGTTCGCTGCTAGACTTCACCCATGAGCGGATTTCTCTGGTTGGTTTGGGTGATAGCGATTATCGCGATTGCGATTTGGGCCTTTGGTGGGGCTAAACGGAAGCGGGCGAAGGCGCTTCTGGCAGCTGGGCCTTTGAGTGAGGAAGACCGGGGTTTCCTCGCTGATCATTTCCGTCTTTATGAGGATGTTCCCGCTCCGATTCGTGAAAAAATGGAACCGATCATTCAGGTTCTTGTGGCGGAGAAGAACTTCGAAGCCTGTGGGGATCTGGAAGAAGTGACCCGCGAGATGAAAGTGGTCATCATGGCGCAGGCTGCTCTTTTGCTTGTCGGGCGGAGTCACCAGCTTTATCCCAAATTGCAGAGTATCCTTCTTTATCCAAATGCCTTTAAGGGTGGTCGGGAGGATGAAGATGACGACTCGGTTCGGCTCGGTGAGAGCTGGGAATCAGGCTCGGTCATTCTCTCGTGGAAGAGTGTCGAGAAGGGAGGCGAGAATGATGAGGACGGTCATAATGTCGTCATCCATGAGTTTGCGCACCAACTGGATCAGGAGAATCGTCATGCCGATGGCTTACCGCAGCTCGAAAGCCGCGCAGCGGTGGGGAACTGGGCACATGCTTTTTCAGCAGCCTACGAGGACTTTTGCAAAGACCTCGATGCGGGAAGAAAGACGGTCATGGATTCCTATGGCGCGACGAATCCAGCGGAATTTTTTGCGGTAGCGACGGAGACGTTTTTTGAGAAGGCCAAGCAGCTTCATGACGACTATCCGGAGTTGTATGGGCAGTTGGAGACCTACTACGGGCTGAGTCCGAGGGAATGGTAGAGCTGATTTATCGCTTGATGGGATCACGTCTGATGATAGAAAAGTCACATGAAACCTTTATTGCTTTTTCTAGGACTAGTTTGGTTTGCCTCTGCGCAAGAGATTAAGGAAGAGGGTGGGGAGTTAGAGGAGAGCGTAGAAAATCCCAATTTTGACAAGGCTGGGGAGATATTGTGGAACGCCCAGCAAGAGGTCATTAAGAAACGCGCCGAGATCGAAGCGAATTATCGGAATCGCTTAGCTGAGGCTTTTCGATTGGTGGATAGGGCGGAAATCATGCTTCTGGATTTTAATCCAATTCTGAGGCCGACCGAAGAAGGGGGCAAGGAGTTTACCAACGCAGATGCCGAGGCCAAGTTCGGCAAAGACACACATTTCTTTATCAAGCCCTATGGAGCGTACTCGAAAATCTTGAAGAAGAAGGAAGTTGGGAGTGACCTTTTGAAGGGATTTCGAAGCGGGGTGATTGAGATGTTTAAAGAACCAGTAATGGGACCTGGTCCCTTTTGCCATTACCCGATTCATGGGATCCGTTTGTATATCGAGGGTGAACTGTTTTTTGAAACTTCCTTATGCTGGCACTGCGGGAATTATTTTATGTCGATGACCGGGGCGTGGGATGGGATGTGGGTGGGTTTTAAGGGCGAAAAGTTGGAGGCTTTTCTGAAAAAGGAGATGCCGATTCCGCAATCGGAGATTGATCGTTTTAAGGAGCAGCATGGGCGGTAGGTGGGAACGGGAGTTGGAAGTTACACTTTTAACTCCTGCCACTTCAGTTCTGGGAAATGTTCCGCACGACCAAACAGCAGCTCAGCCGTCTCTTCCCCGGCGACTCGGGAGCAGACGCCTCTCGAAAAGTGACTCGATCTCAAAACTGGCTGAGGTGGAGAAGCGGCGATTGCGCCACCCCTCCTTTCTTGCGTCGGATTTTGACAGCGGGAGGTTCTCCGTCCATTCTTCCGGCGTCATGTCCGTTCCTCAAAACACGATCGCGCTCGTTTACGATTACGATCAGACCTTAAGTCCGAGCTATATGCAGGACGATGTCCTCTTTCCGAAGTTCGGCATCGACCCGGAGCAGTTTTGGAAAAAGTGCAATGTTCTCGTGAAGGAGAAGCAGTGGGACGGGGAGTTGGCCTACATGAAGTGCCTCCTCGACTACCTTGGCATGGACAATGTTACTAATGCTGATCTCACTGAGCTAGGGAAAGGTCTCAGCTACTATCCGGGGGTGGAGGATGTTTTTGCAGAGATTCGGGAATTTTGCATTCGACCGGAGCACGAAGCCGCTGGAGTTAAAGTGGAGCACTATATTGTCTCCTCCGGTTTACAGGCACTCCTCGATGGTTGTTCGCTGGCGGGGAAGGTGAAGGCGATCTTCGGTTGTGAGTTTGGTGAGGATGAATTGGGACGTATTAGTTTTCCGAAGCGCACGATTTCGCACACCACGAAGACGCAGTATCTTTTCCGAATTAATAAGGGCCTCTTGAAGCCTCACGACGATGTGAATGATCACATGCCCGCCGAAGCCCGGCCCATTCCTTTTCAAAATATGATCTACGTCGGCGATGGCCCGACTGATGTTCCCTGCTTCACGGTGATGAAGAAAAACGGAGGCCACGGGATCGCGGTCTACAATCCCAAGGATCCCAGTGGGAGGAGTTTCCGCAAATGCTATCAGCTTTGCACGCACGCGGATCGGGTGAAGCACATCGCTCCGGCGGATTATCGCAAGGGAAGCCACCTGCGGCTTCTGCTTGAGGAAATGGTGAAGGAAGTGGCGGACCGCATTCTTAAGGAGCGGCTGGCCGAAGGGCAAATGGGACGGGTCGCAGCACCGGGATTTTAATTTTTCAAACTGATGAGCAAAGAGCAATTTCACTTTGTAGGAGTTTGCGGAACCGCAATGGGTTCCGTGGCTGCGGGGATGATCGAAAAGGGATTAAAGGTGACTGGTTCGGACCAGTCGGTCTATCCACCCATGTCCACCTTTCTTGAGAGCAAGGGGATTCAAATCATGGAGGGTTATCGGGCCGAGAATATTCCGGCTGAAGCGACCACGGTCGTGATCGGAAACGCCATTAGTCGGGGGAACGACGAGGCTGAGGCCATCTTGGATCGTAGGCTTCGATACCTTTCGCTCCCTGAAGTGCTGAAGGAGTATTTCCTGCGCGGCCACCGCAATTTTGTTGTGAGTGGGACTCACGGGAAGACGACAACGAGTTCCATGCTGGCTTGGCTCTTCGCTTCAGCAGGGAAAGATCCGAGTTTTATGATCGGGGGAATTCCTGCCAACTTTGGTCAAGGGGCTCGCTTCACTGATTCAGAATTCGTCGTGATGGAAGGGGATGAATACGACACCGCCTTTTTCGATAAGCGTTCCAAGTTTCTCCACTACCTTCCCGAGTTGGTGGTGATCAACAACATCGAGTTCGATCATGCTGACATCTACGATAATCTCGATGAGATCGTTTTAACCTTCTCCCGCTTACTCAGAGTGGTCCCGCGAAACGGTCTTGCGCTGATCAATGGGGATGATCGAAACTGTCTGATCGCAGCGAAGGATTCTCCGTGTCCGACCAAGACAGTGGGCTTTAACGAGCACTGTCAGATCAAGATTCACGATCTCGAGTATCACCCGGAGGGAACCCGCTTTAAGATCGACCAAGAGCAGTATGAAATCCCGATGGTAGGTGAGTTCAATGTGCGAAATGCTGCGATGGCCGTTTGTTCGGCGGTATTCGCGGGTCTGAGTGCCGATGAAATCCGGAAGGGACTGATGAGCTTCGAGGGCATTGCCCGTCGACAGCAGGAAAGGGGCGAAGTGAATGGCGTGACCGTTATCGATGATTTCGCCCATCACCCCACTGCGATCGGTTTGGCAATCGATAGTCTGCGCCAAAAATACCCGGGGCGGCGTCTCTGGGTCCTCTTTGAGCCACGCTCGAATACGACTCGGCGGAATATCTTCCAAGATGATCTTGCGAACGCTTTGAAAAAAGCGGACCTCGTCGTCATTCCGGCAATCCCGGATCCTGAAAAAGTGGCCAAGGAAGATCGACTTGATCCTGAAAAATTGGTGGCTGATATTTCTTCAGGTGAGGCCGAGGCGTGGTATCTCGGTGAAGTTGACGAGATCGTCGAGCATGTCGTTTCTCGATCTGAGAGTGGTGACGTTGTTGCTGTTTTAAGTAACGGTGGATTTGGCGGGATTCATGAAAAGCTTCTGGCAGGGCTGGAGTAGGATTGGCATCAGTGTGGTGAACGGACCGGTTATCTTGTTCCGGGGATCATCCCCCTACCGTGGGCCACCGAATCACGACAGGATCATAAGTGATCCCTTCAAGATCAATTAGCGGTGATGCGATGACGCCACAAAAAAGCGGCTCTGGATTTATCCAAAGCCGCTCTTCTTTAAATTTGTTCGCCTAGGTCGCCTGGCTTCCGCGAGCCATGACGACTTTTCCGGTGCGGATGGTCTCGATGACTTCGCATTGGCTGAGCATGATGGTGACGGCGTCGAGCTTGCTGGTGGTTCCGGTGAACATGGCGACCATGGAGGTGGGGCTCATGTCGACGGTTTTACCGGCGAAGTGTTCGATGATTTGAAGGGCTGCGTTGCGCTCGTCATTGCCAGCGAGGATTTTCACAAGGAGCATTTCACGAACCACGGAATTGGCGGCGGTATGCTCGAAGCAGTGAATGACGTCGATGAGCTTGTTGACCTGTTTGATGATCTGCTCAAGGCCCTGAGGGTTTCCTGAGACATCAATGGTCATACGGGAGAAGGCACCAGTGCGCCCCTCTGAAACAACGACTGAGTCGATGTTGAAGGCACGTCGCGAGAAGACCTGACAAATCCTCATTAGGACGCCTGGGCTGTTGTTGACGAGGATGGACAGCGTGTTTGAAGCGCCACGGGTGGCGTCTTCAATCGGGGTATCAGTCGTGACAATCTTTTTGGACATGGGAGTAGTTATTTGGTTACCAAGTTATTGAGTGATTGGGTTACCGGGCTGGCAGCTTTTCGAGCTAACTTAATAACCCAGTCGCTTAGTAACCCAATAACCAGTTTTCTAGGTCGATCCGACCGGCTTCGCCATTTTGTGTTTGGGCGGCTCGGTGATCATGTCTTCGAGAGCGGCTCCGGCTGGGATCATTGGGAAGACGTTTTCATACTTCACGCATTCGGCGTGGATGAGAATGGGGCCATCGTTGTAGGCGAGGGCTTCTTCGATCTTGCGCTGACAATCGGCGGGGCGTTTGAAGTGGACGCTTGGGATGCCGTAGGCTCCAGCAAGTTTACAGAAGTCGGGATTGCCTTCGAGATCGACCCCGGATTCGCGGTTGTCGAAGAAGAGTTCCTGCCATTGGCGGACCATGCCGAGGTAGTGGTTGTTGAGCACCACGATCTTGATGGGGAGTTTATGAAGGGCGGCGGTGGCCAATTCGAAGAGGGTCATTTGGAAACCACCATCGCCTGAGATAGAGATGACGGTCTTTTCGGGATGGGCGAGCTGGGCACCGATCGCGGCCGGGAAGCCGAAGCCCATGGTTCCGGCTCCTCCAGAGGAGAGCCAGTGAAGAGATTCGTTGTTCTTGTAGAACTGAGCGGCCCACATTTGGTGCTGGCCGACGTCGGTGGAGACGATGGCGTTGCCTTGAGTTTGCACGTAGAGTTCTTCGATGACCTGCTGCATGCGAAGCCCGCCCTGCTTCTTGTAGGAGAGGGGATACTTCTTTTTGTAGCCGTCGAGAGTTTTGAGCCAGTCGGTCGTTTCGAGCGGTTCTATCTCTTTGTTGATGAGGGTCAAAGCGGCTTTGGCGTCGCCAACGATCTGGACATCGGGACGGATCATTTTGTCCATCTCAGCGGGATCGATGTCGATGTGGATGATCTTGGCACTGGCGCAGAATTTATCAGGCTGGCCAATGATGCGGTCATCGAATCGGGAGCCGACATTGAGAAGAAGGTCGCATTCGCACATCGCCTTATTGGCGTAGGCGGTGCCGTGCATGCCAAGCATACCGAGGCTGAGGGTGTGGGTTTCCGGGAAGACGCCTTTACCGAGGAGAGTGGAAGTGACGGGGCAACCGAGAGTTTCGGCGAGTTCCATCAGTTCCTTGTCAGCACGCGAAATCATGGTGCCTTGGCCGGCTAGAATGACGGGGCGTTTGGCGGCTTTAATGAGAGCGACGGCTTCTGCGATTCCTTTGGGGTCGATATTGAGTGATTCGGATGGATCGTAACCAGGGAGATCGAGCTCGGGGTTCATAGACGCGGTGAACTCGCCGGAGGAGACGTCCTTGGGGACATCGATGAGAACAGGTCCGGGGCGGCCAGTGGTGGCGATGTGATAAGCCTCTTTGGTGATGCGGACGATGTCGTTGGTCTCCTTAATGAGGTAATTGTGTTTCACCACGGGAATGGTGATTCCGAAAATGTCAGCCTCTTGGAAGGCGTCTTTACCCAGCATCCACGTGACTTGCTGTCCGCAAATGACGAGCATGGGGACGGAGTCCATCTGAGCGGTCATGAGACCGGTGACAGTGTTGCCAGCTCCGGGGCCGGATGTGACGAGAACCGCGGCGGGTTTTCCCGTGGCGCGCGCGTATCCATCGGCCATGTGCACTGCTCCCTGTTCGTGACGAACGAGGATGAATTTCAGTTTGGTTTTGACGGTTTCGAGAGCGTCAAAAATGGGAATAGCGGCACCTCCGGAATAACCGAACATGTATTCGATTCCGAGATCATCGAGGGTTTTGATGAGAGCCTGTGCTCCGTCAAGTGGTTGTGTACTCATGAAATTAGGTTTGTTGGAGAGAAGAGACCCTTTTAAGTTGCTTGGTGCAAGGAAAATGGATGAAAAAAGTGAAAGTTGAGTGAAATCCGGGGGGGTGCCCGTTGAAAATTGAGGTTTCGGGGTGCGTTTCCCCTATTTTATGCGAGTGAAGATTTGAAAACGTCCCTATTGCGCTTGATAGGCGGCTTCGTGATCAACGCGGAAAGACCAACGCATCACGGGTTCGTAATCTTCTTTGGACTTCAATCTCCACTGGGTCGTGACCTCGCACATGGGCTGGCGAAGGGGACGCGAAACGGTCCATTGAAAGACTTGGGTGCCGGGATTCATTTGAACGGGGACTTTGTCGAAACCGGCGACGCGCATAACGACGGAGTCTGGATCGAGATCTTCGACTCCTGAAAGATCTACTTTGATGACGGGGAGGCGTGATTCGACGATGTCACCAGATCTGGGTTGGGTGGGATGAGGGAGTAAGGTGGGGGATGCTGCGACGCGGGCGCCATTACGAAAAACCATGGCGGCGTTGAAGGCTCCGTCGTGATTTCCGAGAACAATGTAGCGCGAAAGGGTGTGGCTGGGTGAATTACGCCGGACTTTGCCGGGTTTCACGGTAAAGAGGTGGTCGTAGCCGAACTCGTTGGCGAGGGTGAACATCTCATCGGTGTAATAGCCGCCGGGATAGGCGTAGGTTGTGACTTTGGTTTTGAAGGTTTCTTCGAGGAAAGACTGAGACTCGCCGAGTTCGGTGCGCAGGAATTGGTCGTAGGCTGCGGGGCCTTTTCCCGCGGATTTTTTGACGACGCTGGGGCGGGGGTGGCTGACGGAGTGGGAGCCGATGTTGCAGAGACCGCTATCCACCATCTCGTTGATCATGGCGAGAGACATGGCACGACCACCACGATTCGAGCCGACGTAGTTTTTATAGAGGAAGATGCTGAAGGGGAGTTGGAACTCCCGCATCACAGGGAAGGCTTGGGTGTAAACTGACTTCCAGCCGTCATCCATGGTGATCATGATGGATTGGGCGGGGAGCCCGCTTTCGCCGCGTCTCCAGGAGAGGAATTGGCCCATTGTAATCACGGGGATATTGGAATCCTGAATGGCTTTCATTTGTTCCCGGAACTTGGCGGTCGGGATGCGCATCTGAGTGGCCTTTTGGGTGGCGTGGAACTCGTGGTATCCGAGGATGGCAACGCGGGAGCCATCGTCTTCGAAGAGGACGGGAGGTTCTGCGACGACGGCTGGGGGAGTGGGTGTTTCAAGATCAGAGACTTCCTGAGCCTGGATGGGGAAAAGAATGGCTCCCATAGCCAAGAGGGCAAAAGCAGGACGGATCATGACAATGTTAGTTTAGAAGATCGAAGTAACTTTTGCAACAAAGGAAAAAGCCTACCCGGAAATCTCCGGATAGGCTTTGGAAGAGGGATTAGCGACTGATTACTTGGCGGGATCGTCTTGGAGCATGGTTGACATGTCGAGGTCGGCGTCGAGGAGCTCCTTGCGGAGGTTGGTGCCACGGGCTTTGCTCCAAATGTAGACGACGGGGGCCGCGATGAAGATGGAGGAATACGTTCCGACCACCACTCCGATCATGATGGCGAAGGAGAAGTCCCTGAGGGCTGATCCACCGAAGATGTAGAGGACTAAGACGGCCACGAAGGTGGTGACCGAAGTCAGGATGGTCCGGGAGAGGGTGGCATTGATGGCGATGTTCATGACATCGATGACGTCACCGCGTTTATTGCGGAGGGATTCGCGCATTCGGTCGAAGACCACGATGGTATCGTTAATGGAGTAACCGGCGATGGTGAGGAAGGCTCCGACGTGAATGAGGGAAAGCTCCGTGCCACAGATCATGACGACTCCGATACAGATCACGATGTCGTGGAAAAGAGCAGCGAAGGCACCGACGGCGAAGGAGAACTCGAATCGCAGGCTGATGTAGATGAGGACAGCAAGGAGTCCAAGTCCGAGGGCCCAGAGGGAATTCTTCAAGAACTCGCCACCGAGGGAGGCTGAGATGCTTTCGGGAGAAAACTTGAGGAGATCCTTACCTTCAGCATCTTTTTCACCGAAGATGAGGATGTCTTTGCGAATCTCGGATTTGATTTGTTCGATATCCTTGGTGTCGCACTTGATTGAGACGATGTCGCCGTCGCCGTTTGGAACAGTTTCGATCTGAACGGTGGCGTTTTTCTCAAGAGTAAGATCGGAGATGGCATCCCTAACGGTGGCACCGCTGAGTTCCTGATTCTTTTCAAGTTGCACGGTCAGAATACTTCCGCCGAGGAAGTCGATGCCAAGGGCTGATTCGCGCTTCGTTCCCATCACGACGAGTGAGCCGATGAAGAGAAGAGCGGAGATCATGAAGGCGGGCTTGCGCATTTGCATGAACTTGATGGTCCGCTCGGGAATCAGGTTCATGAAGCTGAGCTTTTTGAGAGCACCGGTGTCGTTTCCCCAGAAGAAGAGGACGCGGGTCACGAGGAGGGCCGCGAACATGGAGGAGAGGATTCCGATGGTCAGGGTGATAGCGAAACCTTTCATCTGGTCCGAAGCGCGCCACAAGAGGATGATGGCGGTTAGGAGGGTGGTGATGTTGGCATCGAAAATGGCGCTGAAGGCTTTTTCGTAAGCGGCCTTGAGGGCATTTTTAAGAGATTTGCCAGCGGCCATTTCCTCACGGAGGCGTTCGTAGATGAGAACGTTGGCATCGACTGCGACCCCGATCGTGAGGATAATTCCCGCAATTCCAGGGAGAGTGAAGGTCGCGCCAAACATCGCCATCGCTCCGAAGAGGATGAGCATGTTGATGCCGAGACCAATGAGGGCCACGAAGCCGGCGAAGCGGTAGTAGAGAAGAACGAAGAGGAGGGTCAACGAGAGGCCGGCAACGGCGGCGGTGATGCCTTGCCGAACGACTTCCTGCCCGTAGCGGGCGGTGACGTTGTTCTCAGAAAGGATGGTAAGCGGGTTCTTGAGCGGGTTATTGAGCGCGAAAACAATGCGGCGGACTTCTTCCTTACCGTCGAGACCGTTGATGACGAAGTCGCGACTGAGTTTGGCTTGGACGGTTGGGGCAATGAGGGCTTCACCATCGAGAACGACGGCCATTTGATCGCGGCCGAGGGTCATTTTCCCGGTAGAGTTGCGGACGCGCTCGCCGCCTTCTTTGGTGAGAAGCACGGAAATCGTGCCGATTTGAGGAGTGGCACGGGCGGTCTGGACGGAGTCACCACCGACGATGTTACGGCGGTTGAGTAGGATGGGGCGGTCTCCGATTTTTATCTTCCCTTCTTTATCGAGAATCGGGAGTTGATAGACCTGATATCCCGGAGGGGGAAGCTGGGTTCCGGCTTGGATGGCGTCAATGAGTTCGCTGCTCTGGGGGTGCACTTCTTTGAGTTCAAGGCGGGCGGTGCGCTCGATGATTTCACGAATCTCGGCCCGGCGTTCTTCGCCGAGTCCGGGCATCTCGATGATGATCCGGTTTTCGCCGAGAGGCTGCATGAGGTTATCAGTCATCCCGCTGCCGGAGAGACGGTCGGAGAGAGTGGCGATGGCTTGCTGGACGGCTTCGGGAGTCACGGGGACGGGTTCTCCTTGCATGTTTGTCCCTGGCTTAATTTCCACGACAAACGAAGATCCACCAACGAGGTCAATTCCTCCCTTTAGGTTGGGTTCAAAATCAAACTTATAGAGCTTTGGGAAAATGGCCAATATGCAGAGGATGACGACGATAGCGATGGCGAGGGTGCCGACGTTACGCTTACGTCGGTCGATTTCGGTCGCGACATACCAGAAAATGAGGGCGACGATGGCGATACCGGCGCCAACGACGAGGAGGGGGAAGTGTTGAAGATCCATGGATTACTGATTGAGAGTTTGAAAAATTATTTGGTGTCCTGAGCGTTGAGGGCTTTGACGAGGCGCTTGACTTCGGGTTTGCCGTCGAGGCCATTGACGACGAAGTCACGACCTAAAGCGGCCATGATAGTGGGCGCGATTTGGCATTGCCCTTCGACGACGACTGCGATGCGATCGACTCCGAAGTTCATTTTTTTGGTCACGGTCCTGACCTTTTCTCCTCCTTCTTTGGTGAGGAGAACGGCGACTGTTCCTATCTGAGCAGTGGAGCGTGCCGATTGAACCGAGGCTCCTGTCACGATGTTGCGACGCTTGAGGAGAATGGGGCGCTGACCGACCTTTTTCTGACCTTCGTCGTCCAAGATCGAGAGTTGGTAGAGCTTGTATCCGGGAGGAGCGATCTGGGTCCCGGCTTTAATTTGCGGGGCGAGTTCGTCAGATTTGGGATGAACTTCCTTGAGAGCAAGGAGGAGAGGGGCCTGTGGCTTCATTCCTTCCCCGTCCTTCGCGCTCGCTCCAAGACTGCAGAAAAAAGCCACGATGAGGGCCTTAAAAAGCTGACTTGGAAGGAGTCGGAACATGATTGGGAGGAATTGGCTGAATTAGCCTTTTTTGACCTCGTCGACTTCGAGAGTCTCTACGGTCTTTTTATCCCCTTTGCTGGAGCTTTCGACGGAGGCGATGGCGACTTTGTTGAAGGGGACGAAGACGCCTTCGGAAATTTTGATGGAGACGGTCTCCTTCGAGATGTGGTGGACGATGCCGTGCATCCCGCCGATCGTGACGACTTTGTCGCCCTTGGTCATGGCCGCGATACGGGCTTCTTGTTCCTTGCGTTGCTTTTTCTGGGGGCGGATCAGGAGGAAGTAAAACATCACGATCATAAGACCGATCATGACAGGAGCGCTGCCGAGGATACCACCGCCACCTGCGGCAGCGAGAAGAGAAAATAAAGGAGTCATGAAGAGTAGGGTATGGAGATTGCAGCTGATCGCTATGGCAAATCAACTGAGGGGGAGGAAAAAACTAGGATTAGCTAAGGAAAGCAATCCTAAACCGCTATGGAATGAACAAATGGACGATTAGAGAATGATTGCTTGGGAAGAAGGGAGTGGCTTGTCGCGTCTTTCCGAGAGGGATGGGAGCTTGGGCTCTGGAAAAGCGGGAGCAAGCTGCCCGCAGGCCAAGGTTATTTTCCGGCGGTGTAGCGGGCCACGAATTCGCGTTGGAATTCGCGGAAGCGGCCTTCGGAGATGGCCTTGCGGGCCTTTTCCATGAGCTGGAGGTAGAAGTGGAGATTGTGGAAGGAGAGGACGCGTTGCGCCGTGATTTCTCCGGCGCGGAAACTGTGGCGGAGGAAGGCGCGAGAGAAGCGGGCGACGTGGGGGTGGGCGTCTTCGGTGAGAGGGGCGGCGTCAAACTCGAATTGCTTGTTTTTAATGTGGATGGGGCCGTCGTGGGTGAAGGCCTGGCCGTGGCGGGCGCAGCGGGTGGGGTGGACGCAGTCGAACATGTCGACGCCTTGGCCGATCATTTCGAGAAGCTGGGTGGGGGTGCCGAGGCCCATGGCGTAGCGGGGCTTATCCTGGGGGAGGAAAGGTTCGGCATTTTGAATGGCGGCGAACATTTCTTTCTCGGGTTCGCCGACCGAGACGCCACCGATGGCGTAGCCGTCGAGATCGAGATCGACGAGGGCGCGCGCCGATTCTTCGCGGAGATCGGGGTAGACGCTGCCTTGGACGATGCCGAAGTGGAGTTGGCGGCCCTCGCCGGAGGTGGGCTTGTTCGCTTCGATCCAATCTTTGCAGCGCTTTCCCCAGCGGGTGGTGAGGCGGGTGGAATCCTCGGCGTATTTACGCTCGCAAGGATAAGGGGGGCATTCGTCGAAGAGCATGGCGATATCGGAGCCGAAGATGGCTTGGATTTCCATGCTCTTTTCGGGGCTGAGCATCATGCTGGTGCCATCGAGGTGGCTTTGGAACTGCACGCCGGCCTCGGTGATTTTTCGGATTTTAGAAAGGGACCAGACTTGGAAGCCGCCGGAGTCGGTGAGCATGGGGCCGTCCCAAGTGGTGAAGGCGTGGAGGCCGCCGAGTTTTTCGATGACCTCGGTGCCGGGGCGGAGCCAGAGGTGGTAGGTATTGCCAAGGATGATCTGGGTGTCGATCATGTGGAGGTCGTCGGGATGGAGGGTTTTGACCGATCCCTGGGTGCCGACGGGCATGAAAATGGGGGTTTCGATCACACCGTGCGGGGTGGTGAGGCGGCCGCGGCGGGCTTTGGAGTCGGGGTCGGTGGAGAGGAGTTCGAACATGGGACGGGCAGGGTGTTAACTCAGGTATGGGGAAATGAACATGGAATTAGTGGGGCAGTGGAAAGTATAGACCCAGAGAACATTTGGACTTTCACAAGACGCAGGTAACAACGACCCGACCGCTTTTGCCTTCGATTTTGATGGGAGTAATCTTCTGGCCGTTACGATGAGTGCTGATCAAGGTTCCGACTGGGATCTCGCTGAAAACGGGGACGGATTTACTTAAAATTCGATCTTGGGCGGGGGCTTTCTGATTTTGGCACTCTTAAGGTTTCAGGAGGGGGGCTTCTTTCAGGAGTCGCAAGAGCTTGGGGAGAGGGTGAGTTTGTCTTCGAGGGAAGTGCCAAGGCATGTGAATGAGGGTGTTGGGACACGATCAGTGGATGAGTTATTGAAGGTGATGAGTAAACATGAGGATTTATGGTATGCTGCGAATTTGTCTGATGGTGAGGTTGAAGAGGGACGGCGGGAAGTGATCAAAAGGTGGTCATTGACGGAGGTTGAATCGATGTGCTGGGTTGCATCAAGGTATGATTGGAATGATGCGCTTTTGGGATCATGGGGTGAGAGGGATCCCAATGGGGCTGTTACTTTTGTTTTAGCGCTACAGGAAGAGTATGCGCAGGCGTATCTGACGGCGGGCAAAAGTTTGGAGGGTGGTCCGGGGGAGGCTATTGTCGAAGAGATTGGGATAAGCTTAAATATCGTTTTAGGGGGGTGGTCAAAGGTGGATCCTCACGCAGCTTGGAAGGCGGCGAGTGATCCGGAAGGGCAGATTTGGGGATCCAAGGCCTTTGGTTGGTGTGGGTATCTCGCTCCAATTGAGATTTTTGAAAATCTCTCAAAGAAGGATGCGGAGTTTGCTTTTGCAGAATTTCAGCAACAGGAGGATCCGATGTTTAGGGGGTCGATGTTGAAGGGAATGGCGCGTGGTTTGCCTGAATCAACAGGATGGATGGAGTTGATGAGGAGTGTTCTTGGGACGCCAGGTTCGGAACATCGGGATATTGTCGCGGTGATGCGAGGGGGCCTGCTAGGGCGATGGATGGAAGTTGATGCGGGGGCGGCGGAGGAGTGGTTTCGGAGTGGAGAGGGTGAGGTGATTTCAGCACGTTTGGAAGAAGTATCATTGGGCCGAGGAGGATGAGTGAGCGAATGGATTTCGAGTGTGTTCGCTTCAAATCCGTAACAAGATTGCTCGAAACCAGATCGTTTTGCAGCCGTGTCTTCTCCGACGATGCGGGAGCGGACGGGGATGTCGTTCCACGTCAAAGCGGCGAACGGCCAAAAGCGGAGCTGTTCGGTCACTGTTGCTTGGTTGGAGGCAGGGAACGGGCTGGAAAGCCCATGCTCCATATTATTCTTCCTGGAGCCATTGCTTCATGCCGCCGGCGATGTTGGTGACGTCTTCGAAGCCGTTTTGGAGCATCCATTCGCCGGCTCTTGCGCTGCGCATGCCGACGGCGCAGTGGACGAGGTATTTGGTGTTTTTGGGGAGGTTGGCGGCGACGGCGGGCCAGCCGCTGAGGGGGAGGAGTTCTGAGCCCTCGATGTGGGCCATGAAGTATTCGTCTTGTTCGCGGACGTCGAGGAGGATGCCGTCGAAGCCGTCGGCGAGGATTTGGCGGAGTTTGAGAGTGGTGATTTCGGGAAGAGGAGTCATTTCTTTTTTGTCGATGAGTGGTTCGGTGATGCTGGCGTTCTCACTGCAAAGCGGGCAGTTGGGATCGCGTTTGATTTTGATTTCGCGGAAGGCGGTGGTGAGGGCGCGGTAGTGGATGAGACGACCGAGGGGAGGCTCGCCGATTTGCGCGAGGAGCTTGATCGCTTCCATCGCTTGGAGGCTGCCAACGATTCCCGGGAGCACGCCCAGGACACCTGCTTCGGTTCAGGTGGGGACGGCGCCATCGGGCGGGGCTTCCGGGAGGAGGCAGCGGTAGCAGGGGCCCCCGAGGTGGGGGGCAAAGACGGTGACTTGGCCTTCGAACTGGAAAATCGCTCCGTGGATGAGGGGCTTTTTGAGAAAGTAAGCGGCGTCGTTGGCGGCGAAGCGGGTGGGGAAGTTATCGGAGCCATCGAGGAGGGCGTCGTAGGGGGCGAGGAGGTCGAGGGAGTTTTCAGGTTCGAAGCGTCCGGGGTGGAGGACGACTTCGATGTTGGGATTAATCTGATGAATGCGGGCCTTGGCACTTTCGAGCTTCGGGGTGCCGACGCGGTCGGTGTCGTGTAGGATCTGGCGATGGAGATTCGAGAGGTCGACTTGGTCGGGATCGATGAGGCCAATTTTTCCGACTCCGGCGGCGGCGAGGTAGAGGATGGCGGGTGAGCCGAGGCCACCGGTGCCGATACAGAGGATGGCGGAATTTTTGAGACGCTCCTGCCCGGCTTCGCCAATTTCGGCGAGCATGGTTTGGCGAAGGTAGCGATCGGTTTCTTCCGGGGTCAGCGGCATGGGGAAACGATGTCTTTGGAGGGGCCGGGAAGCAAGGAACGATTGCCGGAGGCTTCAGAGGGTGCTAGCCTCCCTTCGTGAGAGTTGCGATTGTTGCCCATCCTTTCAAGTCTGATGCGCCAATGGCGGTCCACTCTGTGCGTGAGAGCCTCCGAAAAAGAGGGATTGAGGTTGTTTTGGAAGAACAGACGGCGGGTTTGATTCAGGAGGTGGGGGAGCCCGATTTTGCGGAGAAAGCCGACCTCGTGATTTCGCTCGGTGGCGACGGAACTTTGTTGGAAACGCTGCACCGAATCGGGCCAACTTCGACTCCGATTGCGGGGGTCAACATCGGGGATTTGGGTTTTTTAACGGCTTGCACCGACGAGGAGATTGATTTGCTGAGCGATCATCTGGCGAGCGGGGAGATGAATATCGTTGATCGGACGATGCTGAAGGTGGAGATGATCGAGGAGGGCGGTAAGGCGCACGAATTTTTGGCCTTAAACGAGGCTGTTTTAATGCGGGGTGAGACCGGACGATTGGTTTCGTTGGAGGCGCGGGTGGATGGCGAACTCCTGAATCATTATCGCGCTGACGGATTGATTGTGGCGACGCCGACGGGATCGACCGCTTATTCAATGGCGGCGGGAGGTCCGCTTTTGGGACCCTATGCGGGGGTGTTTGTGATCACGCCGATTTGTCCTCACAGCATGAGTAATCGCTCGCTCGTGGTGGGTGAAAAATCGGTGATTGAGCTTTTGCCTGCTGGTAATGGCGAGGAGCCCATTCTTTTTTCAGTCGATGGTCGCGATATCTTGCGAATCGCGAAAGACAGCATTGTGCGCGTCAGTCGCCACGAGGAAAGTCTGCGGCTCTTGCGATTGCCAGGGCATTCATTCTACGAAACTCTTCGAAGAAAGCTCCACTGGTTGGAGTAGCACTGAGTTGAGAGATGCCGGAAATCCGATTCTAGAAAAGCACGTGAAACGTAGAAGAGACTCTCCGCTTCTTCGAGCGGGCTGGTGGAGGCTAAGACCCTCCATTACGTTTGGCCCATTCTTTGAGCCAGCACCGGTTGGGGTGATTCACTTTGTTTGGAGGGAGGAAAGTCCCCCATCGACCGAGAACGATTGTCCGGTGATCCAGGTGTTCTCGGGTGAGAGTAGGAAGTAGAGGGCGTTGGCAATCTCATCGGCGGTGCCGAGGCGTCCAAGTGGGTGCATCGCTTCGGAGAACTTGCGGGCGTTGTCGTTACTCGTAATTGGGGCCGCGAGTGGGGTGTCGGTGAGGCCTGGTGCAACGCAGTTGACGCGGAGTTGGCTTTTGGCGTAGGTGGCGGCGGCGGAGCGTGCGAGTCCGGCGAGTCCAGCCTTGGCTGCGGCGATGGCTTCGTGATTAGAAAGTCCTTTTTCAGCGGCGACCGAGGTGACGAAGGCGATGGAGCCCCCTGATTTGCTCATAGGGCGAGCGAGCTGGTTGAGGAGGTAGAAGGCTGAGTTGAGATTGGTGTCCATGGTGGCTTGCCAATCTTCATTTGAAGTGAGGTGGGCCGGCTTGAGGAGGATGGAGCCGATGCAGTGAGCGGCGGCTTCGATGGTGCCGAGTTCGGCGAGGGCTTCGGTGACGCACGCGGCGACTTGGTCTGGCTTCGTAAAGTCGGCGATGAGGGCCATTGCTCCAAGCTCTGCGGCAAGTTCGGAGAGTGCAACTTTGTTTCGACCGGCGAGGACGAGTTTGGTTCCGGAGGCGGCGAGTTGGCGAGAGAGCGCGGAGCCAATACCTCCATTGGCTCCGGTGATGAGGGCGGTCTTTGGGGCGGTCATTATTGGTCCAACCGTAACTCAGTCAGCCAAGTTCGCATCTGATTTTTTGTGCCGGTGGCCTCGATACGGTAAGTGCCGCTTCCGCCGGATTGGTCTTTTAGGTGAACGCCCATCGTGCGGAATTTGGCGGCTTCTTGGGCTGTTGGGAAGGAGGATTGATACCAACGAGCAGGTTTTCCGTTAACGAGAGCTTTCGTCCAAAGTTGTGGTTCTCTGACTTGGGTGGCGATTCCATTGACGATTTTGGTTCCCTTGATGTTGGGCGGGTAGACGAAGAAGGGCATCATCTGGCTGGAGCCGGTGACGGTGAGCCGTTCCTTGGAATTGGCGGGATTCACGTAGGTCGCTTCATAGCTGTTGCCGGTTTGAGAGACCTTTGGCGCTCCCCACGCCTGAGCGCGGGCGGGGCTGGAGAGGATGGGGAGTTTGCCCGAACTCGATCCGGTTGAGGAGCAATGAGTGAGGAAGGGGATGAGGAGAAGGAAGCAGATTTTTTTCATTTGTGATAAACGGGATATTTTAAGGTGATTTTCGCGGGTCTTTTTAGATGACGAGAATTAAGGGGCAAGGATTTTCAATTTTTGAGCACGGCTCAACTTTTTAATCCTTATTTCTTCGCGGGTTGCTTCGGAGCGATTCCCGACTTTGCGTTGGAAGACAAGTTTCAACGGGTGTCGTCCGCGGAGGTATTTTGCGGATTTGGGCGATTGAGATTCGTGCTCAGAGAAACGTCGGGAGACGTCGGTGGCGATGCCGCAGTAGAGTGAATCATCTCCGCAGAGGATGAGGTAGACGAACCAGCAGGTTTCTTCGGCCATTTTAGCCGGGGTTCATTTGGGCTAGGAGGCGCTGGTTGAACTCGTCGGCCATATCGTAGCCGATGCGTCGCAGTTGGAGATCGAGCGCAGCGACCCCAATGAGTCTGGCGGTGTCGCGCCCGGCGGCGACGGGGATTTCAACGAGAGGAACTTTAACGTCGAGAATCTGGATTTTTTTTTGCGAGATGCCGAGGCGGTCAACTTTGTTGAGGTCGGTGGCGGGCTTGAGATCGACGACGAGATCGAGTCGTTTCTCGGGACGGATCGCGGAGAGGCCGTAAAGGTTGGCGACGTTGATGATGCCGATGCCGCGCATTTCGAGATAGCCTCGGGCGAAATCTTTGGCGGAGGCTGAGAGGTCGCCGCCCACTTGTTTGAGATTGACGACATCGTCTGCGACGAGGGCGGCTCCTTTTTCGAGGAGGCCGATGGCTGTTTCGCTTTTTCCGGAGCCGCTTTTTCCTATGATGAGGACGCCGATGCCGCGATAGTCGACCATGCATCCGTGAAGGATGGTGCGGGGGGCGAACTCGTTCTCAAGCTTGATCGTGGCCGCATTGAGAATGGACATGGTGGGCCGGGGGGAGTCGATGACCGCGATTTCGCGGTTGCGGGCAATCTGCCGTAGCTGAGGATGAAGCACGTGCTCCCGTGCGACGATGAGGCAGGGGAAATCTTTATCACAGAGCTTGGTGAATCTTTCGACCCGGAGTTCGTCGCTGAGTTTTTCGAGGTAGGAGATTTCCGAGTTGCCGAGGACCTGGATGCGTTTGTTGGCAAAGTAATCAAAAAATCCAGAGAGGGCGAGGCCAGGGCGATTCACGGCAGGCTCCTCGATCACACGCCGCAAGCCGATGTCCGGATGTTCAATACTCAGTTCCAGCTCCTCGCCGTATCGGTCAAGAAAATCTTGGACCGTGATGCTTTTAATAACCTTACGTTTTCCTCCTGCCGCCATGGGGTAATCTTAGACAGAGGGTGAAGGTTGGCGAGCTGATGTTTTGAAACTCAGCTTAAAATATCGAGGAGTTCGCCGATGCTGTGTTTATTTTCGAGAGAGTGCTTGAGCCGCTTTTTCCGGTTAATGGTGTAGAAATTCCGGCGGCCTTCTTTTCGGACTTTCAGAACTTTGTCTTCAACTAATTCAGCGAGGATGCGTTGGACGGCTCGCTGGGTGATTCCGACCTCATCGGAGAGGTCTCTGATCCGCGAATAGGGTTCGCGTGAAAGGCTCACAATAATGTGAAAGTGGTTCGTAAGGAACGTCCACCGGGAAGGGCTGGGGGGGGTGTTTTTGGAACTCATCGAAGGACCATTGTTTGAATTTCATTTCACGTATTAAATTTCGTGGAAGAGTTCAAGAAAAAGAGAGGGCTTTCTGTTAGAGATATGGCCCTCAGGAGTTTGGTTCTGAACTAATTAACCAAGGATACTTTGCCAGTGGTCAGGGAATAGACGGCACCGACGATCATAATTTTGCCGTCTTTTTCGAGGTTGGCGAGGACTGTGCTGCGTGAGCGAATGTCTGCGACAGTCATGGCGACGTTCTTTTCAATAATGCTGCCGATGAACTCTTTGTTTTTGGACGAACGATCAGCTTCAAAGCCTTCGACACCGTCCACGGCGGGAGTGATTTGCTCAAGAAGAGTGGTGAGATTACCAAGCTTGGCGTTGTCGGCGGCACCTTTGACAGCTCCGCAGGCTTCGTGTCCGAGAACCATGACTACTTTGACTCCACTGAGAGCGGTCGCGAATTCCATTGAGCCAAGTTGCTCGGCGGTTTCGATGTTGCCGGCGACGCGTCCGACGAAGAGGTCGCCGATGCCTTGGTTGAAGACTTGCTCAACGGGAACGCGGGAGTCCACACACGAAAGAATGTAGGCCTTTGGGTATTGACCTTCGGTCGCTTTAGCACGGCGATTTCCGACGTTGGAACTGCTTTGTTGGTTGGTGGCAAACTGCTCGTTTCCTGCCATGAGGTCCTTGAGGATACCGTCGGGAGTGAGTGCCGTTTGTTCTGCTTTTGTGGGCTGCATGGTGGCTTCGCGGGCCTCCTCTGTCGCAACAAATTTGTCATTGGAACAAGCGGCGATGAAAGCGATGGCGGCGGCCCCAGCGAGGGCGATAGGGAGTGTTTTCATGGGTTTGTCTTTGGTTGTTTGAATTTTTCTCTGATCGTAGACGAATTTAACACGAAAAAATAAGCACGCAACTGGTTTCGTGTATAAAAGTGCCTGGAAATCATTTTTTGGTGGCGAGGGCTCGCAGCTTCCGGAGGTCATCTTCAATCTTGGTGAGGAGATCGATGAGTTCAGGTTGCTCGACATTGGGATCGGGGAGCATGGAGAGTTCCTGCATGGTGGAAACGATGATGCCGAGGAAGAGATTGAGGATGGTGAAGGTGGCGAGGATGATGAAGGGGACGAAGAAGGCCCAAGCCCAAGGGTGGGATTCCATGACGGGCCGGACGATCCCCATGGACCAGCTTTCGAGGGTCATGATTTGGAAGAGAGTGTAAAGGCTGCTGCCGAGGTCGCCGAACCACTGCGGGTGAGTGCTGCCGAAGAGCTGCGTGGCGAGGACGGCGGCGGTGTAGAAGAAGATAGTCATGACCGTGATCACTCCGAGCAAACCGGGGATGGCGTGGAGGAGGGCGGCGACGACTTTTTTGAGTGAGGGAATGGCGGTGAGAAGGCGCAGGACCCGGAGGACGCGGAGCGATCGAAGGACAGACCAAGCTCCGGCTCCGGGGACAAAGGCAACTGCGATGACGGCGAAGTCGAAGACATTCCATCCGTCCTTGAAAAAGGCGAAGCGGTGGGCTGCCATTCTGAGGAGGAGTTCGACAACGAAGATGACGAGGCAGATCTTGTCGAGGGCTTTGAGGAAGCCGCCGTGCGAGGCCATGAGATCCAGGCTGGTTTCGAGACCGAGGATGATGGCATTGAAGATGATGACTCCGATGACGAAGTTGTGGATTCGGGGGGAGTCGACAAAACCTGCGACCTGGCCACGCCATCCGGGGAGATTAGATTTAGTCATGGGAGTCGGACTTGGGAAGGAGACGGGTGGCGATGGCTTGGCAGGCCATGGGTGCGGTGAGGAAGACGAGGATGACGGTCATCACGGAGATGAAAATGGCACCGGGGGTGGGGAATTGAATAACGGCGGCGATGACGAGGAAGATGATGCCGAGCGAGGATGCCTTGGTGGCGGCGTGGATACGCGCGAAGGAGTCAGGCATTCTAAGCAGGCCGATGGAGGCGATGAGAAAACAAATGCTGCCGAGGAGGGCGAGGGTATCGACGATCATGACTTGGGGCGGTGAATGAAGCGGGAGAGGACGATGGTGGAAAGGAAGCCGAGCATGGCGACGAGGAGTCCGAACTGGAGGGGAAGCGGATTGCGGTCGTGGAATGCGAGGAGGATGCAGAGGCCAAGAACCTGGAAGGAGAGGATATCGATCACGATGACCTTGTCGGCATTGGTGCGAGCGACGGCGGGGGTAATGAGCGTGAGGAGCACGGCCAGTCCCAGAATAAATGTGGCGAGATTGAGCATTTGCTTAGGGAAGTTGAGCGAGGAATTTTTCGTAGCGGTCCTGGATTTCTGTGATGACGGCTTTGGGGTTTTCGCCCCCGTAGAGTGAGTGGACGACGAGGATGCGGCCTTCGTCTTCTTCGGCGATCGAGACGGTTCCTGGAGTCATGCTGATGAGGTTGGCGAGGAAGAAGCGTTTGGTTGGTGACGCCAACGAGACGGGGACCTTTAAGAGGACGGGGTGGAGCTTGGGCTTGGGCGAGAGGATATCCCGTGCGACGCGGAGGCCGCCGACAAGGACGTCCCAGAGGTAGAGCAAGGGAAATAAGAGGATCAGCTTCATTTTATCACGGGGTTGGGTGCTCCGAGGACGGCCTCGAGGTAGGCGGCGGGGTTGGTGAGTGAGTTGGCCGCATTTTGAGTGAGCTCGAAAAAGGGACCGCAGCCGATGCCGATGGCGAGGGTGACCAAGGCCAGGGTGGCAGAGGTGGCGAGATTGATGCGGGGCGGAGTTCCTTTTTTCGAAGGGGCAGGTCCCCAGAAGACGGCGACCCAGATTTTAAGCATGGAGAAAATGGTGAGGAGTCCGACGCTGACGATGGCGACGGCGGCAATCCAGTTGTGCAATTCAAGTCCCGCTTTTAAGAGGGCGAACTTGGCAAAGAAACCGGAAAGCGGTGGGAGTCCGGCGAGTGATAAGGCGGGGATGGCGAAGAGAGCCGCAATGAGGGGAGACGAGCGGACAACTCCGCTGAGGTCGGCGAGTCGGCTGGTTCCGGCGTGTTTCTCGACGAGGTCGGTGACGAGGAAAAGGTTTCCTTTTACGATGATGTGGTGGATGAGGTAAAAGACACCGGCGGCCATTGCGAGCGGACTAAAGAGGGCGAGGGCGAGGGCCATATAGCCGACCTGGCTGATGATATGGAAGGAGAGGATGCGGCGCATGTCGCTTTGGGCAATGGCACCGAGAACTCCACCGACCATCGTGATGATGGCGAGCCAGAAGAGGATGTCTTGATGAGGGAATTTGCCATCGACGACGAGGACCATGCCGAAGACGCGGTAGAAGGCGTAGAGGCCGATCTTGGTGAGGAGGGCGGCGAAAAGGGCAGCGAGAGCGGGCGGGAGTTGCGGGTAGGATTTGGGAAGCCAGAAGGCGAGGGGGATGAGGGCCGCCTTGATTCCGAATGCTCCGAAGAGGAGCGCGGTGGAGCTTTCGATGAGGAAGGAGCTTTGGGCACTTTGGAAGCGGAGGTGGAGGTCGGCGAAGTTAAGCGTTCCGGTTTTTCCGTAGATGAGTCCGGCGGCGATGAGGAAGAGGAGGGAGGCGACGAGGTTGATGACGACGTAGCGCCAAGTGGCTTGCTTGGCGGCGGCTCCGGGGACCATCGCCATGATTGAGAATGACGAGAGAAGGAGGACCTCGAACCAAACGTAGAGATTGAAGAGGTCGCCGGTGAGGAAGGCTCCGTTTGCTCCGAGGCTGAGAGTGCTGAGGAGGGGGAAAAGGTGGCGTCTTTTGAAATGAGCCGGGAGGGTGGTGATGGAGAAGATCATCGAGGCCACGAGGACCAGTTGACAGACCGCGAGCATGAGGGCCGCGAAGCCATCGGCGACGAGGACGATGCCAAAGGGGGCGGGCCAATTTCCGACGTGGAGGGCTTCGACAGAGCCATCAGCAGTTGTCGCGACGAGGGCGATGGCGGAGGCAAAGCCGAGGACGGCCGTCACGACCACGGGGGCAGCGTGTCCGCGCAGGGCCAGGCTGACGATTGCTCCGATAACTGGAAGCAGCAAGCTGGCGACGATGAGGAGGTCGGGAGTCATTTGGGTGAGCGAATCAGGAGAGTGAGCAGGAAGGCGAGGATTCCGAAGCCAATGACGATTGCTGTGAGGACGAGAGCTTGCGGGAGGGGGTCGGCGAGCTGCGAAATGGGGATGCCTTCACCGACGATGGCGGCGGCGTTGTGCTTCAATCCGCCCGAAGCAAGGATGATGAGGTTGGCGGCCTGACTGAGAAGGATGAGGCCGATGATGATGTCGACCTTGCAGCCTCCGAGCATGCGGTAGAGGCCTCCGGCGACGAGGATTCCAATGGTGATGGCGATGAGGAGTTCCATGACTTTTTAGAGGACGCGTTGGTGAAAATGGCGGAGGTAATTCATGCAGAAGCCGAGAACGGTGAGGAAGACTCCGAGGTCAAAAATGAGGGGGGTGCCGAGGTGGAGGGTATCGAGGTGGAGGGTATCGAGGTGGAGCCAGAGGCCGGTGAAGTAGGGGCGTCCGGTGATGAGCGGAAGGAGGGAGGCGAAGACGGCGATGGAGAGTCCGGCGACGAGGAGCCGGTGGGACATTTTTCGCATGAAGGAAGGCGTGAATTTCCTGCGTGAGGCGAGGAGGCCCATGCCGATGCCGCCGGCGGCAAGGAGGGCTGCGATGAAACCTCCGCCGGGGGCGTTGTGGCCGCGCCAGAAGATCCAAATGATGGTGGGAAGGAGGAAGTAGGAGAGGAGGCGGGCTCCGGTGGCGAGGAGGGCAGAATGTTCGGTTTCAGGAAGCGGGGCTCGTTTTCGAGCAGCGCCAAGGGCGGCATTGGCTCCCATCGCGGCGATGGCGAGAACGATGATTTCGCCGAGGGTATCGAGCGCTCGGAAATCGACGAGGATGACATTGACGACGTTGGCGCCGAAGGCGGCGGGCTTGCTCTGGCTAAGGTGGAAATCGGAGACGGGATGATCCCATTCGAGAGTCATCGATTTGAGGATGAGAGCGGTGACGAGAATGCCGCCGAGGACGGCGAAGATGAAGCGAAAGAGTTTTGGTTCGCTGGTTTCAGCGCGTTTCGCTTTGGCGAGAGCACCGGCGAGGAGGAAGAGGATGAGGGTCTCGGCCATCAGCTGGGTAAGGGCGAGATCGGGCGAACTGAACCAGAGGAAGAGGAGGGCGATGATAAAGCCGACGAAGCCGAGCGAGACGAGGAGGGAGAGGGTTTTTTCGGCTTTGGCTGCCACCACCGTGGCGATGATTAGGAGCGGGGTCAGACCAATGAAAATGAGGGATTCTCCCGACCACGTGAGGGGGAGTTGGTCCCAGAGGTGGAGGTCAAGTGAGAGGAAGGAGAGGAGGCCGACGGCGGCCAGGATAATGGCGAGATGAGTGACGAGTTTTCCGTTTTCGAGGAAGCCGCCTACGCAGGTGGCGAGGCGGCGGAGTCCGGCGAGGAGGGCATCGAAGAAGGAGTCGAAGTTGAGCTTGAGGGAGAAAAGTTGCCAGGCTTTCCAAGGCTTCATTAAGACCCAAGTGATGACGAGGGAGAGGGCGATGGCGCCGAGCCCGAGCATTAGGGCGGGGGTCCAGCCATACCAGAATTTGTAAGCAGCATCGGAATTGGCTCCGAGAGAAGTGGCGGCGGCTCCGAGGAAATTTTGAGGAAGGGCGAGGACAAATACGAGTGCCAGCGCGGCGAGGGCTGGGAAAAGGGTGGCAGCTGACATGCCGAGCGGGACGGGGGTTTTGCTTTTGTCGTCGTGGCCTTTGGCGATGAGGGGGACGATGATGCGGAAGCCGAGTGCTAGGACTCCGGCGGCGGCGAGAGCGACGGCGAAGGCGAGGGGGGGCGAGTAGGCCCAAGTTGCTTTTAAGAGATATTCCTTGCCAAGGAAGCCGGGAAGTGGAGCGAGCCCGATGAGGGAGAGGGCTGAGATGACGACGATGATGCCGGTGACGGGAAGGTGGCGAGCTGCTCCACGGAGCTGGGGCAACTCACGGGTCCCGAAGCGTTTTTCGAGATTTCCGGCTGCAAGGAAAAGGGGGGCCTTATAGAGAGCATGGGCCGTGAGAAAGATGACGAAGCCGAGCATGGCGGCAGGAGTTCCGAGGCCTGCGAGGATGGTCAGGAAACCGAGAGCGGCGAGCGTGGTGCAGGCAAGGAGGGCCTTCAGGTCGGTGGCGCGGGCTCCTCGCAGGATCGCGCTGGCGATGGTGAGGAGTCCGGCGGTGACCAAGGTGGGAGTCCAGATGGGATGCGCACTCATAACGGGAGCGAGGGTTCCCATTAAGAAGACGCCCGCTTTTACCATGGTGGCGGAGTGGAGGTAGGCCGAGACGGGAGTAGGGCCAACCATGGCGTTGGGGAGCCAGAAGTGGAAGGGCCACTGGGCGGATTTGGTCATGGCTCCGAGCATGATGAGGATGACCGCGGCGGTATTGAGGGTCTCGGGTGGAGAGCTGAGAAGGGTGGAGATGGAAGCTGATCCAAGGTTCTGGTGGAGGAGGACGAAGCCTGCGAGGAGGGCGGTGCCTCCGGCCATGGTGATGAGGAGGGCTTGTGAGGCGTTTTGGCGGGACTGTGTTTTCTCGTTGTGAAAGCCGACAAGGAGGAAGGAGAGGAGGGAGGTGCCTTCCCAGAAGAGGAAGAGGAGGTAGAAGTTATCGGACCAAATGACGCCGAGCATGGCGGTGGTGAAGAGGCCGAGGAGAACGAGGAGGGAAGGGAGACGTTCGTTTTTGGCGAAGTAAGCGCAGGCGTAGAGATGGACGCAGCCACCGAGGAAGAAGATGATGACACCGAACCACGCGGAGAAGGCGGTCATGCGAAAGGCGAAATCGACGCCGAGCGCGGGTGCCCAAGGGAGTGACCAGATTGTCTGGGCATCGCTAGAAACCGCGCCGAGAAGGAGGGCGGCTCCGGTGAAAAAGAGGGCCGTCAGCACGATTCCGGTTTCGTGAGGGAAGCGGCGGACCCACTTGGGGAACATCCCTGCCAGAAGGGCGGTCGCGAAGGGGAGGACGAGAAGAAGGAAATACAGATCCATGGCCAATTACGCGGAAAGGCGGGCGATTGCCGGTGCGGCGATCG
>JBLHUR010000059.1:0-31260 GCA_047629805.1 Akkermansiaceae bacterium
TTACTCCTCCGCAGGGCGTTTGGCTTGAGCGGGTCTGACTAGATTGGTTGTGCTTTTTGGATGAGCCTGATCGCGTGGTTGGGTTTTTTGTCATAGTCTCCAAAGCAGTCATTGAGGGTTTTCTTTTCATCAAATGGGATGATCGCCAGGAGGGCGCTTCGCATCAGTGCGAGATTTTGGGCAGCATTGACGCGGCGGTGGCGGTGGTCGTCTTCTACCCAAAGGCTCACGTCCTTTTTGTAGTGGTTTTTGTTTTCGACCGACCAATGCGTGCGCGCTTGCTCCGCGATCTTTTTGGCCTCTTCTGCCGGGTGGCTGCTGAGGAAGTAGCGGTCGTGGGTTTTGATTTCCAAGTCGCCCGCTTTGAGCGCTTCTTTGAGCACTTCTCGTTCTTCTTTTTTGAGGTGGATCCATTCGCGGCGCACGAGGGTGGCGCTTTGGGCTCCGGGCAGTCCTATCCCTGCGGGGGTGAGGGTCGCTGAGGCGTAGTGCCGTTGTTCAATTCGGCCATGTCCTTGCTCGGCCGCGAAGCTAAAAGGGGGGAGCCTTGCAGGGCGCTCTGCGCCACTTCCAGGCGCTTGGAGGTGTTGTCTTTGGTCCCGACGATGTAGTCGCCTCCTTTTTTGACGATGGTATCGAGGGTCCCGAATTTATTGTGGAGCGGGTCGAGGGTCACCGTTTTGTTGACGAGTTGGACGCTGGCACTTTGGAGGAGGGCGCGGGCTTCGGAGACTTCGCTGTCTTCTTTTTTGCCAGTCGCGGGGATGAGGGCGACGGGTCTCCCATCTTCGTGGCGGCAGAGCGTTACGATCATTCCGGCTTTGCCGTTTCCGATGCTTTTGCCGTCGAGGGCGAGTGAGTCGGGGAGGGTTCCTTGGTTGTCTTGGAGCCATTGGGTGAGGACTTTGGAGAAGGCTTGGGGGTCAAGGAGGTTCATGAAGTCATTGAGGCAATCATAGCCGGGCATGCGGAGGTGGGTGCTGCCTTTGACTTTTATTTTTAGGCCGATTTGTTGGCGTTGGCGTTGGGTGAGTCCGACGACTTTTTTCCAAATGCTTTGCATGTCGCGGGCTCCCATGAGGAGGCCGAGGGCGACGAGGGTCAGCAGGGCGCTCATGGGATGGCGGCGACTTTGCGCGCGGCGGGGGTCGTCGATTTGTAAAAAGGCCTCGCGGAGGCTGGCAAGTTGGGGGTAGTTGAGGGGGCTTCGTGCTCCAGCTCCGATGACTTCTCCGGCTTGGCATTTTGAGGGAAGTTCGTTGGCGCAAAGCAGGCTATAAGCCTTTTTTTGAAGGGGCTTGAGCCAGAGTTTTTTTGGCCGCTCGTTGGGGAGGTAGTAGTCGCGGTGGTCGTGCCTCAGGGCATTCTCTCTTGCTTCGCAATTCACCTTATCTTTGGATCGGTTCTGGCTGAAGCCTTTTGTGTCGCCGGCAAGGGTCCAATTGGTGGCCTTGTAAACCGTTCCATGATGACTCTCGGGATCGCTGAAGCTCTCCGCCACCAAGGGTTCATATCCGTGTTGGCGAAACCATTGCGGCTGCAATTTTTTGAGTCCTAAACCGAGGCATTGGGAGGCTAAGTTGGGGCGACGGTGTTCGGCCAAAACCAAAAAGCGACGAAGTTGGGCGACGAGTTTTAAGCGTTTTGCTCTAGTCACGGGGTCCCAGCTGATGAGTTCGTCGCGCTTTTTCAAGTGCCACGCCGAGGCGCACCAGATCAAAACTGCGACGACCTGCCCATCTTCGAGAATGAATTGCCCAAGGCGGTCTCCAGCTTCCTTGCCTGCCCCCAAAAGGTGTTCTTCATCCAGAAATTGGTGAGCGAGTTCCCAGTCCGCAGAATTCTCGAAGCGTTTGACTTGAAGCTCTGGCGATTGATCTTGAGTGTTTTTCACCGAGCTAAACCAACATTTTTGAGCGTTCCTGTCTAGCGCGAATTCAATCCCCAAGGATTCAATACCTAGACGACCTCAAACCAAACGCCCTGGGGGGAGCTTTAACCTGGAATCTCGATATGATCGATCAAGCGAACCTCGTTATAAAAGCAAGCCGTCGCAAGGACGGTCGGACGGGTGACAGAGGCGACGGGTTGGAGGGTTTGGCTGTCGACGAGCTGGAGGTAGTCGATGGCGAAGTCTTCCGGAGCATCTTTGCGCAGGATGCGGCGGGCGGCATCGAGGTAGACGGAGGGGTTTTGCTCGCCGGTGACGCGAATGTCCTGAGCGGCCCGGAGGGAGCGGTGGATGCGGGGGGCATCGGTTCTTTGGGGAGGGGTGAGTCGGGAATTTCGGGAAGAAAGAGCGAGGCCGTCATCTTCACGGACGGTTGGGTGGCCGATGACCTTGACCGCCATGTCGAGGTCCCGGACCATGCGATGGATGAGAGTGAGTTGTTGGAAGTCCTTTTTTCCAAAGATCGCAAAGTCGGGCTGGAAGATATTAAAAAGCTTCAAGACGATGGTCAGGACGCCATCAAAGTGTCCTGGACGGGTTTCTCCGCAGAGGTGTTGGGTCAGGAGGGACTCCGTGACGAGGACCGAATGATCGGCTTGGTAGAGAGACTCTTTTTCCGGGAGGAAGGCAACATCGACGCCCGCGGCTTCGCACAGGGCGAGATCATTGCCCAAGGGCTGAGGGTAATTCGTGAGGTCGGCGACGCGGTCAAACTGGATGGGATTGACAAAGATCGAGATCGCCACGGTTCCCCCTGGGCCAACGTGTTTGCGGGCTGCGCTTAGGAGTTCGAGGTGTCCCTCGTGCAAGGCTCCCATGGTGGGAACCAGTGCGAGCGGGCGTGGCATTTTTTGCAAGGAGGCCCTTACAGAGTTGACGTCAGCGATCCGTGTGAGCATCTATTCAAGTGTCAATGAGTTCCCGACAAAGCGCCATGAAAAATCTTCCAACTTCCTTTCTATTCGTTGTGGTGTGCTTTTTTGGACTCTCAGGTCTGCTTTCCGGGCAGGAGACTGAGGAGTTCAAGGTGGCGGGAGTCGATGTGCAACGCGTGTTTCGGGAGTTTCATAAAACCCGGCAGACAGAGATCGATGTCAACGAAGAGCGCATTCGTATTCAGAAAGCGGATCGGCAAATCCGCGGGAGGCTTAAGCTTGTCAATCAAAAGCTCACCGAGGAGAGCAAGAAAAGAGATGACGAATCCCTCACAGAGGAGGAGAAGAAAGCCCATGATAGGAGGATGGCGCGGCTCGTCCTCAATCGGAATGAGATCAATCAAGGCCGTTTGGCGAGCTACGAGCAAAGCAACATTCAGTTGAATGGGGACATGATGACGACGATGGAAGGGATTTTGGGTGAAATCCAACGATTTATTGTCTCTCATGCCGAAAAGAGCGTCTATGATCTCGTTTTGGACGTTTCGGGAACCTCGACCAATCAAACGACTCCAGTTCTGGGAGGCAAAGGAATCATCGATATCACGGCTACCGTGATCGCGGAACTTAACAAGGACGATCCCGCTCAGAAGGAATTACGATAGAGAGACACCCAGCTGTTGACTCGACACTCACAAACTCCATACTTACCTAACAAACTTTCCATCGACTTTATTACTATGAAATCGCCACTTTTTTCAATTCTTGCCAGTCTTCTGGTCTTTTCTTCAGCAGCTATGGGGCAACAGCGTCTTAAGATCGCTACTGTCAGCATGGAGCGGCTCTTTAACGAATATCACAAAACCGCTGAAGTTCAGCGTGATATTAACATCGAACGAGCCCGCATCCAGAAAGACAACAATAACAAGCTTTCCAGCATTCGCGCGATCGATGCAAAACTCCAAGAGATCCGCGAGAAGCTTGCAAATAAAGACTTGGGAGAAAAAGAGCGTCAAACTCTCCGAAACGAATCCCGTGAACTTTCCCAGGATGGCAAGTCCAAGGAGCGCGAGCGCACGGAATTTCTTGAGCGCCGTAACCGGGCTCTGAGTGAGACAATGCGAAAGCAAATGCGTGGCATCTTGGTGAAAATTCAACGTACTGTGAGCGAACGGGCCAAAGAAGAGAATTACGACTTCATTCTCGATGCTTCCGGGAAAAGTAATCAAGGGATTCCCTTCGTGATCCATGCTCGGGAGACGACTGACCTCTCTGATTCCCTCCTAGAGGAAATCAATGCGGATAAATAAGTCAAATTGAAATCGCTTCAGAGATGTCCCTGAGCTGGCAACAACTTCACGCTCTCGTCGGGATCGCTCCTGGCGAGGGCTCGTCTGACGTTTACACGGGTATCGGCGCGCTGGATGATGCGGGGCCAAGTGAGGTCAGCTTTTTGGGGAATCCCCGTTACGAACCGCAACTCGTCGGCACGTCCGCTGGAGTGGTATTAGTACCGGAAGGTGATTTTTCTGCCCCGGACGGGTGTCGGCTTATCACCGTTGCTAATCCCTCGGGAGCTTTTTCAAAGCTCATCGATTTCTTCCAACAAGAAACTCATGCCTCCATTCCCGGTGTTTCTTCTGGAGCTCATATTTCCGACGGAGTCGTCTTCGATTCTTCAAAAGTCCAGATTGGACCGGGAGCGGTCCTGGAAGCAGGAGTGGTAGTCGGTGATGGCACGATCATTGGCTCTGGATGCCTGATCGGGCGCGATGTTGTGATCGGGCAGGATTGCCTCCTTCATCCAGGAGCGATCATTCGCGAGCGGTGTATTCTCGGCAACCGCGTCATCCTTCAGCCGGGATGTGTCATAGGTTCCGATGGATATGGGTTTGACCTTGTGGAAGGACGCCATCAAAAAGTGCCCCAAGTTGGGATTGTCGAAATCCAGGATGATGTCGAAATCGGTGCGAATAGCTGTCTCGATCGAGCCCGCTTTGGTCGCACGATCGTTGGAGAGGGAACGAAGGTCGATAATTTGGTCCAAATTGCTCACAACGTGCGCATCGGAAAACACTGCCTCGTTGTGGCTCAAAGCGGCGTGGCTGGCAGCTCGAAACTAGGAAACTACGTAACGATCGCTGCGCAAGCAGGTGTCAGTGGGCATCTCGAGGTCGGCGATCAAGTCATCCTGACCTCCAAGAGTGGCCTTTTTAAAAGTATCACCAAGCCCGACGTTTACATGGGGACCCCCGCCCGACCGATGAAGGTCGCGCAGAAAAAAATGGCGATGTTGGCCCGCCTCCCCAAGCTTCAGGAAGAACTCCGCGAGATGAAAAAGAAGCTGGAGGAACTCTCGCAGGAATGACACCTTTTGCCCAACCAACACCCTGGATTTATCTAACTTTCTCTCATTATGAAATTCTCCCTTCTCCGACGCTCCTCCCGTAAGATCGTTCCCGTGATGATCTCCCTCGGGCTCGTAATCTCTGCGACGGCCGCTCAGTTCAAAGTAGCGACCGTAAACATGACAACTCTTCTCAACGATTTTCATAAGACGAAGGCCGCTGAAAAAGAAGAGGCCGTCGAAACTGAGAATGTGAGAAAGCTGGACGCCGAGCGCCAAGCTTCGATCCAAGCGATGATCGAAGATCTTCGTAAGCTTCAGAAAGAATACAATGATCCTTCACTTTCGGCTGAAAAAAAGAAATCGATCTCGGAAACTGCCGGTGATCGTCAGGCCACCCTCGCCGCTCTCCAACGTGAGCGGAAAGAATTTATCGACCGTAGTCGCCGCGCTCTGAACCAGAAGATGGTTGGTCTCATGGATGAAATCCGTGTCAAGGTGATGGAGTCTGTCAATGCTCACGCCGCCACGCTCGATGTCGACTATGTTTTCGACGAATCTGGGCTGACAAATAACCAAGTTCCCTTTATCGTTTATATTCGTAACAAGGTAGACATGACCGCTGACGTTCTCGCAAAACTCAACAAAGACGCGCCCGTAACCGAAGCGGCTCCCAAAGTGGGAACTCCCGAATAATTTCGTCCCATTTCTCTCAAAAATCCTTCCAAGCCCATGAAATCACTTAAAATTCTCTCAACACTTTTCCTCGGAGCCTTTCTCTGCTCCTCTCTGTCAGCGCAGGACAAGGACGACAAGATCGGCACCATCAACATGCAGGTCTTGGTCAAAGATTACTACAAGGCCGAGCAGACCCGCGAAGCTTTTAATGGTTATACAAAAGAGATTCAGGTCCTGAATGAAACTCGGATAGCTGCGATCAAAGTCCTCGTGGATGAAGCCCGCATCCTCCATAAAAAGGCTGAAGACCCTGCCCTGAGTCGCGAGAAAAAGCAGGAGCTTTTCAAGCAGGCCACTTCAAAAAATCAAGAAGCTCAGGCCCTCATTAATGCCCGTCAGGAATGGGCCAACCGCAAGAACTCGGCTCTTGCTGAAAAAGCCAATGTGGAGTTTGCGGCCCTCAGGTCAGAGATCATTGCCCTGGTTCAGAAAACCGGAGAAGAGCAGGGATATGACTTTATTCTCGATCGTTCCGGATCCAGTGGAGCGCAAGTTCCTATCCTTTCTTACGCTAAGGACGCGACTGATTTGACCGCTGTCATGTTGGAGGTCATCAATGCCGACGCTCCTGCGAAGGGCGCAGAAAAGGAGGAAGGTAGCGAGCCGGAGTAAGCTTCATTTTCAAATTCGTCGTAAAAAGACGTTGCCGAGCCATTTTCAGGGGTGTTTGTTACATCTTATGAAAGTGGCTCTTTTTTTGCTCTTCCCCGTGGCGCTCCTGACTCCCTTGGGAGCTTTGCCCAATGCCGTCCTCGGCGCTCTCGCTCAGCACGAGAGCCCGCTCAATGGGGAAGATCTGACTGATGCCATTCTTGCTTCGGCGCTGTGGGATGGCTCCGAGGCCCTGCCGGGGGAGTGGGAAGCGGATGCCGGAGTGGCCACGGCTTCCTCGGGATATCTCAAGGCCCGCCCCAAAGTTTTCGGGCTCGATGCTCTCCTGGTGCGCGCCCTCCACCGCAATGATCGTCTGGAAGAAATACAAATTACCTTTGCCGATGCGGGGTCCTTTTTTGGGTACCTCGACCAGCGTTTGCCATCGGGGATGAGCCGTGAGGATGGCATCGTAGAGAGGCAGAAGAGGCTTCAGTTGCGGAAGGATGAATTTACAACTCTCTATGCCAAAACTTCGGAGGAACTGACCGCTCAGCTCACAAAAATCGACGCGAAGCCCAAGCAGTCCAAACGAGGCCGGACACGTGATTTGCGTGCGGAGCTGAGCGAGTATCATGAGGAGAAATCCGGTCTTGTGATTCATCTGCTTGAAGCAGGGGATCGATTGATTCGAGTGAGTATTCATAAAAGAAAAACCGCTCCCAAAAGCTGGTTGGATTCCTCGTTGGAGGAGCTCGCAACCCGCGAGCGGCTCAAGGCTCTTGCGGCCCGGGTCACCCGCAGTGAGCGGGGGGACCTTGTTCTGGATGGGGTGGAGATTGTTCCGCAGGGATACCGTCCATACTGTGGGCTCAATACTCTCGTGATGGTCGCTCGCTATCTTGGACTGCATCTCGATGAAGATTGGCTCGCGGTTGCCGGGAAATTTGAGAATACCGGTTCGGCTGCCGGATCGGATATGCTGGGGCTTTACAGTTCGGTGGCGCGGGAGGCTCGCTTCAATCTCAACCGGAAAAGTAGCTACGATCATGAGACGGTCCGGCGTTCTCTCCGAGCGGGGATGCCGGTGATTGTCTGGCGTCGCTGGGATCAATCGCGTGACCGGCTCCATACCAAAGTCTCCCGTGATTTTGTGAGAGGCCGTGGTGCTGGCTATGGGCGCCCGGAGGAGGAGCTTTTACCTTCGAAGAAGAAGCGTTCACCGCTTCATGCCTCGGTCATCATTGGTTATAATGACGAGCGGAAAGAGGTTATTTTTCTCGAAAGCTGGGAGGGCAAATCATCTCCCCGCCGCATGCCGGTCAGTGAGATGGCGCATACCGCGGACCTGACCTTTGCCTTCCAGCCGTAATGCAAAAAGCCACGCTCCGGGAAGAGCGTGGCTTTGAAAAAGAATGATTCAATTAAGGCTGATCAACTAACGGCGGCGGCGGATGAACGCGAGTCCGGCAAGAGCGAGAAGGCTCAGGGAACTTGGCTCGGGCACAACGGTCACGCCGTTGGTCATGATGTCCTGAATGGAAGCTTGGTCGAGGGATTCGTCCCAGATGCTGACATCATCGATGTTCCCACTGAAGAAGAAGTTGTTTCCATCATCTTGACCGGAGCCGATATGGAAATTCTCCATCTCGACGGTGCCGTTTGGAGAATATTGGGCAGGTGCGATCTCGGTTCCAGCAAGTGCGCCGTCAACCCAAATTGATTTGGTCCCCGTGCCAGCATCGAAAGTAAGGGCGAGGTGTGTCCACGTGTTAGCTGCCACAGCTCCTCCATCCATCGTATCCCAGCCTGGAACGCCGTCCCCCGTCCAGAAATTCCAGTTACCACCATTGTCGTTATATAGGATAAAACCATGAGTACTGGTTCCGCCTGCGACATCGTCACGGCTGGTGACAGGTGAAGCAAAACCAGCAGTGGAGGAGGCATTCGCCCAAAGGGTGACGGTAAAGCTGGCCGGGTTGAGTGCTTCGTTGAATGGGACGTCGATATGGCCATTGTCCGGGAAGGCGGCGGAGCTTCCGGTTGCGCCGTTGGCACCAGCTTGGCCGAAATTGACAGTCCCGCCCACGACGGCACCGTCATAGCCGTTTCCGCTGGCATCGGACGCGTCGGTATCGAGAGGATAGTGTGCGACGAGACTCGCGGATGCGAGGCCGGACAGGCCGAAGATTGATGAGAGAAGCAGTATTTTTTTCATGGTTGGTTTGGAATTGGTTTGGATAATAGAGAATGAGCAGTGAGATCAAAGTTTTTTGGTCAAAAAATACTTAAGGGCGAATGACACGATAGAAGAGCTTCGTTGTTCCAGCTGGAACGCTGAAGTCAGTAAAGGTTGTGGTTTCACCCTCGCTGGCGTGGCTGTCGGTTAATTCCAGCCATGAAGCGGGAGATAGATCAGTGGAACGCTCGATGATATAGCTGGCGCCATCGACTGAATTGAAGGCGATCGTTACTTCCCCTGGATTGGGGCCGAGGTCAAGGTCGGTGATCTCAAGTGCGCGGGCTGCTCCGGTGAATCCGGCAACTCCACTGGTCATAATGGTTTCGATATCACTCTCTGGAAGAGCGGTTCGGAAGAGGGCAACGTCATCGATTTTACCGGCGAACCAGAAATTCAGGCCATTGTCTTGTCCGGCGCCAATGTGGAGCGATTCCATTTCGACGGTGCCATTTGGGGAATATTGGTTGGGGGCCTCTTCGGAGGCCGCCAGGTCACCATTGATCCAGATGGATTTGGTGCCGGTCGCTGATTCAAAGGTCATGGCCACGTGGGTCCAGGTATCCGCGGTGACAGCTCCTCCTGAAAGGGTGTCCCAGCCGGGGACTCCGTCTCCCGTCCAAAAATTCCAGTTCCCTCCATTGTCATTGTAGAGAATGTAACCGTGAGTGCTTGTGCCACCTCCAACATCGTCCCGACTAGTGATTGGCGAGGCAAAGCCAGCTGTGGTGCTCGCGTTGGCCCAAAGAGTAATGGTGAAATCTTGAGGATTTAGAGCCTGATTGAAAGGGACGTCGATCCGGGATGAAAATCCATCGAATTCAAGTGAGCCGCTGGTGGATCCATTGGCTCCAGGGTGGGCAAGCAGGCTCCCTTCGACAATCCCGTCGAAACCATTGCCACTGGCATCTGTGCCATCGACATCGAGAGGCCACCAAGCAACGAGAGTGTCGCCGAAAGGAACATTGGCTTTGACGGTCACAGTGAAGGCCGGATTGATGGGGTCATCGGTATTGACGGTCAGGGTGACGCTGAAACTTCCTTCCCCGCCCAAAGAGTCAAAAGAGACGTCGATATCGTCGGTTCCGCCATTGGCTGCGATGGTGCTGGGAATGGACGTGAAGTCAAAATGATCGGTATCTCCAACGATATCGATACCAGAGATTTGCAGCGCGCGGGTTGCTCCGTCGTTGGTGAGGGTAATCGTAGCGGTGGTGTTTTCACCAAGATCGACGGTGAGATCCGTGACGAGCATGGGATCGTGAATAGCCCCACGCAAAGTGGTGGTGCGAACCGGGTTGAGCGAATCATTGCTGGTGATTTCGAGATCCGCTGCGAAGGCTCCATTTGCTCCAAGAGGGTCAAAGGTGATGGTGATGATGTCAGAGGCACCGGGCGCGATCGGGTCGGGCAGGGTCGTTACGGAGAAATTAGGATCGTCGTTGAAGGTCGCTGCCGAAACGGTGAGGGATTGTGATTGGCCGGGATTGGTGATGGGGATTTCAAAAACTTGAACGGAGCCATCGAGAACGAGATCGATAGGATTTTGAACTGCAAGGGAGGGGTCAGAGATCCCGCTGGAGATTCCATTGGCCATGATGCTTTGAAGGACCGTGCCATCGAGAGCCTCGTTCCAGATGCCAACGTCATCAATCAAGCCATCGAAGTAGAAATTGAGTCCGTCATCTTGTCCGGAGCCGATGTGAAGAGTTTCCGACTCAACTGTTCCGTTGGGAGCATATTGGGTTGGAGCGGATTGTGGAACGTCGTCAGTTGCAGAGACGAGACCGTTAATCCATAGAGTCTTGGTATCGGTTAGAGCATCATAGGTGATGGCAATGTGAGTCCAGGTACTGGCTGTTGCGAGTTCTCCTACCACACTATCCCAGCCGGTATCTCCGTCTCCGGTCCAAAAGTCCCAGTTTCCAGCGGGGTTGTTGTAGATAATGTAGCCGAATGTTCCGGTTCCAATCACGTCGTCACGACTGGTCAACGGAGATCGGTAGGTTCCGCCTACGGTGGCTAGATTTGCCCAGAGGGCGACGGTGAAGCTCTCTCCGTTGAGCGCAGCATCGAAGGGAACATCGATGTAACCTGTGTCAGGGAAGGCGGCAGACGAACCGGTGTTGGCATTGGCTCCAAGTTGTCCGAAGTCGACGGTTCCATTAACGACAGCCCCATTGTGGGCATTGCCGGTGGCATCGAGAGCATCGGAATCGAGGGGCCAGTGGGCGACGAGTTCAGCATGGCAACTGCAAGTAGCGACACAGGCAAGAAGGAAGGAATTTAGGTATTTCATGGCAAGAGCATTAAAAGTCGAATTTGTGGCAAAACTGCTTATGTCTACTTTTTGGAGATCGGGCAATCTCTAAGGTGAAATTAATTCGGCCCGGATGCGAAGGAACCATCGTTGGTTGGGGGCCGGTGGCGAAAAATGGTATTCGACGAGTTCGAAACCGTCGCCAGTGTCGGTGGTCGTTGGGTTTAGGAGAAAGGACTTGGCCGCAGCCCAAACTGAAAGATCAAGGGAGGCTTCGATGGAAATATTTACATCGTCCGCGCCAAGCTTGCGTCGATAGCTGAACTTTTCCGGAGTCATCTTGGCTGAGCCTCCATCGCCAAGAACGTAGTCGATGAGATCCGGCACGCCGTTGAGGTTGGTGTCGCCATTTGGATCTCCCACGAAGGTGGAGGAATCACTACGCCCGGGATTTCCTCCGTCGGTAGTACTCGGCCGCCAATTAGTCGCGACTCCAGGGTCAGGATTTGTATGAGGGTTGATCAAGATGAGGCTCGGGCCGACTCCATCCGGACTGGTGGGCCAAGGTGATTTATCATCAAAGGTGAATTCTTTGATTGTTCCGCTGGTTGCGTCCTCGAGTTTCATTCTCTCTCCGCCATTGCTGAGGGCGGTGCCATTGAGGAAGTCGCTGCCATTGATGACAATCCGTGTTCCGGGGGAGAGCCTTGTTTCGGGAGGGAAGGTAAAGTTAATCCCTCCGGTAAAAGCGACGCCGGCGAGGTCGAGTGTTGTGTCATCGCTGATATTGAGTAATTCGATGAACTCTGTGTTTCCGTCAGCGGGGTGATACATGATTTCATTAATGACGAGAAATTGCTGTGTGTCGCTTGGTTGGTTCGGAGTGTTGGTTTGAGCGACCATCACGCTGTCGGGATTCGTCAGGGTGAGGATTTCAGTGAAGTTCGAAAGGTGGCCGTCATAGTTGCCGATCACGATATTTCCTTCGCCACCGGTTGGGCTTGGCCCACGGAGGCGGAAGTCGTGAACGTTTGGTGAGAGGAAAATGGAGCCGTTGGCAGGAATGACGGCACCCGGGGGGAGCGTGAAATTGATGCCTCCACTCACAATCCAATCGGAGATGTCGACGGCGTAGCGGTTGAGATTTGTGATCTCGATAAACTCCTCGTCCTGATTTCCAGAGCCTGGCTTGACCTCAATTTGGCCAAAGTTCACAATTGCGTCCGAAGGTTGTGGTGCGGGGATTAAACCAGATCCATCGGGACCATAGGTGTCAAAGAGAGCAGTGCGTCGGTTGGGAAGAGAGGTGTTGAGAACTCCATTGTAGCCGCTATTGAAGTTGGTGATTCCTGTTCCTGACCAGATGGATTGGTCAAGCGCGACGTCGTTTTCGATGGCGCTCCGGAAACCCGTAAGAAGATTTTCAAAATACCCGCCGTTGGAACCGGGTTGGTCGAGCAATGCGGGTTCACAGAGGAGATCGCTGCTCCCGGCCGACTGGTTGATGATCTGGATTGCGAGAACATTGGTTCCGTTCAACAGGTTGCTACCGAACAAGGGGAAGTTTTCAAAATTCACGGCCTGGGCGTCAGAATTCGAACTGGCGGTGGAATTGTAGTGCACCGTTCCGGAGATATTGGCACGAGCCACTTCGCGGCCGTTGAGGTAAGCGATAAAACCATCTTCGTAGCGCATGCGCAGGACAAGGCTTTGGAAGGATGCCGGATTGGTGACGTTGAAATGATATCGCTGATAGATCGAAGTGGCTCCGGTAACAGATTCGCTTGGTTTGACTCGGGTTGCGATGAGGTCTAGATAATCGGCCGGGTTGTTTTCGTAACCGAAACCGGCAGATCCAGTGGACCAACCGGCATCATTGAAATCGGGGGAAAACCAGCTTGATTCAAGCGAGGCATCAAGGGGCACGAAGTAGCTCGCGGTTGCGCCTTCGGAGAGGATGGTTGTTGATGGTCCCGCCTCCGGGATGGCGAGGTATTTGTCCATGAGGGTGCGAACTCGCCGCATGTACATTTGTCGCGTGATCGGGTTGTCGAGAATAGCGGCGTGCAGGTGGTTTTGCCAAATCGGGTTGGCATTTCCTCCTACCAACTCCTGGGTGTGCAGGGCGTCGCCATAAAGCGGACTTGCCCAATTTTCATGACTGTTTTTCGTGCCGGTCGGAAGCCCCTGATCTCCGTCCCAGGCGATGCGGAACCACTCCGCGCGATCGTAGTCACGATAGACGTAGTAATTCTTGGTGAGTTGGTCGTGATTGAAAGGCACGCACATGGCCGCCATGACGTTGAGGTAGTTGGGGAGGTTGACCTCGTCCGCGACAAACTTAAATCGGTTTGGGTTTGCGATATTAATACCCGTGGTGAGTTGACTGAGATCGGTGTAGGGTTCGGTTTTCCGGAGAGCCTTGCGGTAGAGGCTGGAATTGACGGTTGTGGAAAGGGTGGCCGGCACGTTGATCGCCTTATACATCGAGCCGGTGGCGTCGATCCCGCGACGAGTTAGGAAGTCTTCATCGACTTGTTCGACAAAGCTGAAAAGACCGAAGTCGCTGCCATTGCGTCGAATCCACAGGTAGCGGGTTTCGGGCGCGAGGGCACCGGCTTCATTGAGGAAAGCGAAGATGGAGTTTTCACGGACGTAGGAATCGCGATAGTGCGAATTGACATTGAACTCCTCTACTTTTGGCGCGCTTTCTTTCCAAGTAAAATGGCCACCGCGATAGAAGTCGAATTTGTATTTATGCTTCGGCCAGTTTGCGGTGCTTTGACCACGTATTCGACAGAAGATATTATCGTAGAATCGCCCCTCGAAGTAGAGTGAGCCGCGAGTTCCTCCCCGGGTGTCGGCTGCACCAGGGTTCTCAACGAACCACTCCATCACGGAATGATCAAGCGAGTTGCCGGGGTCGGTGACCACGATGCCGAAATATTGGGCTGATTCGGTAGGATTGGTAAAGGGAGGTTCGCGGGATGATTCTCCGGAGGCGGTAGAGGCGGTGACATACCAACGGACCATCTCGTTTGCGAGATAGGCTGATGAAGGGATTGTCGAAGTATAGAGATTGTTAGCTCCTGCAGTCATGGGCAGAGATTGCTCGCTCCCGTAGCCAATTCGGTAGTGTAGGGTGGCCCCGCTGACGGAGCCAATTCGTGGAGTGATCGTCGCGCTAACATCCAGATTGTCGTTTTCACCGGGCGGAGGTGTGACCTCAATGGTGGTTTCAATCTTGGGGCCAATTTCGCTGCGGGGCGGACCGTTGGCTGCGCCGGGAGTTGGCACGAGGTAGGTCGTGGTGCCATCGCTGCTTTTTCCATAAGAGACGTCGTCAAACTGAGCGGGATACCTCGGCGAAAATTCCTGCACGATGTTCCCTTCGGGATCGCTGAGCGCGAGGTAGTCGCCACTTTTTCCGAGTTGGAATCTTACGGACCCATCCTTGTTTGAGGCGAAGAGGATGAGGAATCCTCCCGCCGGGATTTGCTGTGGTGGAAGGGTATACTTTTGAGGGTCGAGTGGATCGTCGGTGAGATGCCATCCTCCGAGGTCCATGGCGAAGGGGTTGGGGTTATGAATCTCGATCCAGTCGGAGATGTCACCGTCCGGATCAGCGAGGCCGGTTTCGTTGTCAGCCAGGAATTCATTGATGACGGGCGGGAGCGATTCCACATCGACCCCAACGGTAATTTGAGAGGAGGCGGGTGTTGGGGATTCACCGGTGGCGGTGAGGGTGTAGGTGGTTGTCTCGGTCGGGGAAACCATCACGCTTCCAGAGGCGGCAGGGACATTGCCGATCCCCGGTGTGAGGGCTACGATATTGGCGTTTGTGGTTTCCCAAGCGAGGGTCACGCTTTGACCGGAGTCAATAAACGGCGGGTTGGCAGTGAACGAGGTCACGTCGGGAGGACCACCGGGAACCCCGTTAGTCATGACATCCTGAATCTCGGATAGGGTGAGGGACTCGTTCCAGAGGGCGACATCATCAATGAGTCCGTCGAAAAAAAATGAGGCTCCGCTGTCTGCTCCTGATCCAATGTGAAGGTTTTCGGATTGTGGGCCGTTCGGGCTGTAGAGATTGTTTGCCGAATTGGACGCGGCGAGGGCTCCATTGACAAAGAGGCTCTTTGTTTGGCTCCCCGAGTCATAACGAATGGCGAGATGAGTCCATGAACCGGTTTGCACGCCGCCTCCGGACATGGCGTTCCACGCTCCGGATGCTCCACCGGTTCCGGTCCAAAAATTCCAGTTTCCTCCGTTATCATTGTAGATGAGGTAGCCGTGGACGGACGAAGGGGTGTCATCCCGGCTGGTGACGGCAGAGGCGAAACCGCTGGTGCTGTCGGCATTGACCCACAGCGAGAGGGTGAAACTGGTGGGATTGAGGGAAGAATCGTGAGGAACGGTGATGGTGGCATTGGAGCCGTTGAACTCGGCCGCAGTACCCGTGTGGGCCGCGGCTCCATCGGCGCCGAAAACGACGTTTGAAGCCGTGCCATGATGATTGCCAAGGGCGTCGTCGCCATTTTCATCCAGCGGCCAGTGGGCAATGAGGTCGCCGTGGAGAGCGCCGGCCAGAAAATGGGCCGCGAGCGATAGGAAGAGAAATCGGGAGAGAAGAGGCATGAGATTTTTATTAGCCTCTTGAGTAAGGCGCGCGGTATCAAGTAGCTTCTTGGGCATCGAACAAATGAAATTCCTTCATCTCTCCCTGCTCCTTGCTCTTTCTCTGCCATTGCAAGGAGATGAAATGCAAAAGCTTGCGACTCCCAAGCCGTCGCAAGGTAAGACTCTGTTCGATAAGCTTGATGTCGAACGCACGGGGATCGACTTTGTGCGTGAGTGGAAACCACCCGCGAAGTGGGCGGCGGAGATCAGTGGATCCTTTACGGGCGGCGGAGTTTGTTTGGGCGATTTTGACAATGATGGAGATGCGGATGTTTTTTTGTCGCGAATGACCGATGGTGGTCGGCTTTATCGTAATCTGGGAGATTTTAAATTTGAAGATGTCACCGAGGAGATGGGGGTGGATTCACCCGGGTTGTGGGGGGCAGGCTGTACTTGGGCCGATGTCGATGGTGATGGTTGGCTTGATCTCTATCTCTGCGCTTTTGACGGAAATAACCGTTTGTTTGTGAACCAGGAGGGAAAGGGGTTCACCGATAAAGCGAAGGAGGTGGGCCTCGATTTTAGGGGTGCCAGTATGATGATGGCCTTTAGTGATTATGATCTGGACGGAGATCTCGATGGATACCTTTTGACCAACCGAATTCCGCCAGGGAAGGAGTTGCATGATGTGAAGTTTCGATTGGAGCGTGGGCCGGATGGCGAGCCTGTGATTCAGCCCGAAATTATGCAGGAATACGCGGGGTTGATAAAATTGCCGAAGGGATACAAGCAGATTTCGTCAGGGCAGTTTGATCGGCTTTATCGGAACGATGGGGGGGTTTTCAAAGAGGTTGGAAAGGAAGCCGGGGTCCGTGAACCGGAGTACGGCTTGTCCGCGACTTGGTGGGATTACGATGCGGATGGGTATCCTGATTTGTATGTCGCGAATGATTTCTACGGTGCCGATCACCTCTATCGGAATATGGGTGATGGGACTTTCAAGGATGTGGCTCCCTATGCACTCCCTCACACTCCGTGGTTCTCAATGGGGTCGGATGTTGCTGACATTAACAATGATGGGCTGTTCGATTACATGGCCTCGGATATGGCCGGGAGTGATCATTACAAAGAGAAGATGTCGATGGGGAACATGACGGGGCAGGACAGTGATTCGTGGTTTCTTAATTGGCCGGTTCCCGCTCAGTATATGCGCAATGCCGTTTACGTGAATACTGGCACCGGTCGTTTCAATGAAGTGGCATTTCAAACCGGGCTTGCGGCGACAGATTGGACGTGGTCGATTAAATTTGGTGACCTCGACTGTGATGGACGTGAGGACGTTTTCATTACAACCGGAATGAGCCGGGACTGGTTCAATAGTGATCTACGGAATCAGGAGGAGGCAATCATCAGGAGTCAAGGTCGTGCGGCCGGTCAGGGATTTTGGAATGACAAAAAGCCGTTAGCCTTGAAGAATTGGGCCTTTCGGAATGAGGGTGATTTGAAGTTTAGGAACGTGGGGGAGAAGTGGGGACTGGATGAAAATGCGGTGAGCTATGGGGCCGCTTTGGGAGATTTGGATGGAGATGGAGACCTTGACCTTGTCGTTAATAATTTTGGCGGAACTCCGTCAGTCTATCGAAACGGTCAAACGAAAGGGGGGAGGCTATCGATTTACTTACGTGGAAAGGGGGCGAATTTATCGGCTTTGGGGGCGACGATTCGGGTGGAAACGGCAAGTGAGCCGAGGATCCAGATTCGGACTCTCACCGCTTCGCGTGGGTTTATGTCGAGCAACGATGGTCTTCTTCATTTTGGTCTCGGTGAGGCCAAGGAAGTTGCGAGGGTCGTGATCGACTGGCCGGGGAAAGGGCGGCAGATTCTGAAGGGATTGAAGGCGGGGCATCGTTACACGATCATCGAGCCGGAAGAATTCGAGCCCAGTGATTCTGAGGTTTTGGAAGAAACCTGGTTTGTGCCATCAGACAAGTTACTGGGGGCGAGAGCGAAGGAAGCTTATTTTAACGACTTTGGACGTCAGCCTCTTCTTCCTGCCAAGAATTCTCAAATGGGACCGGGACTTGCGCTGGGCGATGTCAATGGAGATGGGCGGGAGGATCTTTACCTTTCGAGTCCCGCCGGTCAAGTAGGGCGGGTGTTCATGAAAGAGACTGACGGGCATGGTTTTGTGGCGACTGAGTCGAGCGAGATCGGAGCAGATGCCGGAAGTGAGGATATGGCTCCATTGTTTCTCGATGCAGATGGTGATGGAGACCTCGATCTCTTCGTGGTGAGCGGTGGCGTGGAAGGTGAACCGGGGGACGAGGTCTTTCGAGATCGACTTTATTTCAACGACGGGAAAGGTCGTTTTTCGAAAGCTCCCAAGGGGGTGCTGCCTGATTCGACCGGAAGTGGGTCAGTGGCTTGTGCGGCCGACTATGATCGAGATGGTGATCTTGATGTGTTTGTTGGTGGGCGAGTCACGCCGGGTTCTTATCCTGAGTCTCCGGTCAGTCAGCTCTTGAGAAACGAAGGCGGGAAAGAGTTCTCAGACATCGCGGGGGATCGCTTCGGTGGGCTTGTGACTTCGGCATTGTGGACCGATGCAAATGGCGACGGCTGGCTGGATCTTTTGGTGACGCACGAGTGGGGCACGGTGCGCTACTATCAAAATGTCAGGGGTAAGTTGATTGAACGAAGCAAAGAAGCGGGGCTTTTGGCGCGGACCGGGTGGTGGAACAGTCTAGCGGGGGGCGATCTCGATGGAGATGGAGACATGGACTATGTGGTCGGCAATGTGGGGCTGAACACCAAATATAATACTCCGGCTTTACTCTACTACGGTGATGTTGACGGGACCGGGGAGAAACGAATTCTTGAGGCCGAGATTGAAGGGGGAGAATGCTACCCAATTCGCGGTTTGAGCTGTTCGAGCAATGCCATGCCCTTCCTGAGGAGGAAGACTCCAAAGTTTCATGATTTCGCCTCGGCAACTTTAGTCGACCTTTACGCGGGGAGATTGAGTAAGGCGGATCGATTTGAAGCAAATACCTTGGTGAGTGGGATTTTGGTCAACGATGGGAAAGCGAATTTCGAGTTTCGGGAATTGCCGGCGATGGCTCAGGTTGCGCCAGTCAATGGGATCGCAATTCATGACTTTGATGGTGACGGGAATCAGGATCTTTTTTTGGCCCAGAATTCATTTTCTCCACAGGTTGAGACCGGGCGAATGGACGGAGGTGTTGGGGTTTTGTTGCAAGGGCTGGGTGGGGCGCGCTTCACCTCAGTGAGAGCTAACCAGAGCGGGATTGTTGTTCCGGGGGATGCCAAGGGAGTTGCGCTTGCTGATCTGAATGGTGATCAATGGCCGGATCTCATCGTCGGGGTCAATAACGGTGGGGTGAAGGTTTTTGAGTCCAGGCCATCTTCAAAAGGAGAGGTCCTAACGATCATTCTTCAAGCTCCTCAAGTGCTTAAGCTTGGTGCTCTTGTAAAGGTGGAGCTTGAAAGTGGAGTGGTCTTGCTGAACGAGATTTATGCGGGTGGTTCCTATCTTTCGCAATCGTCAGAGATCAGTCGTTTTACAGTTCCGAAAGGCGAGTCGGTGAAAGCTGTTTCGGTTCGATGGTCTGATGGGAAAGTATCAAGGGGAGAGGGGGAAGTGTCGAAGTTCGAACGCGCTGAATGATCGTTACCCAATAAAAAGCCACGCTCCGGGAAGAGCGTGGCTGGTAGAAATGGAGAGAGCGCCTTACTCGGGGATCTCGTTGAGGGTATAGTAAACGTCGGGGTGCCAAAGGTTGCCGCCTTTGGCTGACTTGACTCCGCTGAGATTGAAGTGGTGGACGTGTCCGCGGACGCGGCCGGAGACCTTGAGGTGGACCGACTTCTTATCAGGAGCGACGGTGATGGAGTCGATCTTGGGGGTGGCGGCATCAACCTCGGGGCTACCGTAACCTTTTTGGTAGATGTAGGTCCAGGCTCCGGTTTTATAGGAGGCGGGGTTCTTCGCACTGGCTTCATCGACGGGCTCGGTGAAGGTGATGGTGAAGCCGTCGGGCTTGGCGTGCATTTCGTGCATTTCGAAGGGCGTTTTGCCGGTCCAGCGGACGCGTTCAAAGGTGAAGGTCTTTCCTCCACGCGCGGCCCAGCCACGGTTGGTTCCACCGACGAAGAGGGTGGCGTCTTCTCCCATGCGGGCGGGGACGATACCGCAGCGGAAGTCTTCGAGGTATTTCCAAACGGCACCTTGATATCCGCCTTTTACCTTCTCGAGATAGCCGCGCTGCACTTGGGAGTGAGTTTGCTCGCCGATCAGAACTTGTCCCGCAAAGGGGCCGAATTTCCCACTGGTGTCATCGTAAATCACGGCAGTGGGGGATTGGCCGACTTTGCCGTGAGGGAGGATGAGGGCGGGAGGAATGATGCGCTTGTCCTTGTCGTGTTCTACGACCATGCGGGAGCCACTCTTGGGATTGGGCGGCTCTTCCATGCCTTCGACCAGCTTAACGTAGGTATTGCCGGTGGGATTGCCCATGAAGCCGCCGGGCTTGAGCCATTTGAGGGAAGATGAGCCATTCCAGAGACCTTGGTTATCGGTGTAGAAGGCGTCGCCTGCTTGGTTGAATCCGATGCCGCCTGGGGAGCGGATTCCGGGGCAGGTGGCGGTCGCAGTTCCGTCGAGATTATAGCGATAGCACCAGCCACGCCAAGGCGATTTGGAGCTGGCTCCGCCGGACCCGGTGAGGCAGTGGACGACCCAGACGTTGCCGTCCTTGTCGGGATCGGAGCCGAAGTTATACTCGTGATAGTCGCCATCGATGCCCCAATGCTGGGTGATGGTTTCGAATTGATCGGCGCGACCGTCGCCATTGGAGTCGGTGAGCTTGGTGATTTCGGGGCGCTGGGTGACAAAGAGCGATCCGTCTTTGTAGAACATGCCGAGGGGCTCGTGCAAGCCGCGGGCGAAGAGGGTCCATTTTACCTTTGAGAGGTCTTTCCCGTAAGCACCTTCGCAGACCCAGACGTCGCCGCGACGGGATGAGACGGCGACTTTTTTACCCGGCATGATGGCGATGCCGCCGAGCTCGAGGACTTCGCCTTCGGGCGTGGGGATTTCCTCGCGGAGGTAATATTCAGCTTGTTGTGGATCGGCGAGGGCCGTGGAAACAAGAGCAGCGGAAAGAATGAAATTTTTCATAGTGATGTGAATTTAGATTGGAGGTTGTCTGCTTACTTCCAGGTGTAGTTGATGGTGATGGTGTGAGTTCCCGGCGTGAGGGGAACGGGGATGAGAAGTTCATTTTCCCGAGTGAAAGGTGGATGCTCGGAAGCCGAGACATTGACGAGGAGGTCGTCGTTGAAGGTGAAACTTCGCTCATTGCCACTCTGAACACGGCTTCCGCTGAGGGCGCGGAAGTAGAGCTGCTCGTTTGCGGCACCGGGAGCGGGGACTTCGAGTTTGATGGTCCGGGTGAATCCTTCGGGAGTGGGAGCGGCGAAGTCCTGCACTTTGACGGGGCCGAAGTGGTAGTTGAAGGTGGGCTGCTGTTGCTTGTTAAGGTGATAGCCTTTGAAGGTGGGCTTGAGCTTTTCGTCGGCCACTTTTGGCCAAGCCGTCGTTTGGCTTTCGAGTATGGCGAAAGGAATACCACGGTTCACGGTGACGAGTTGGTCGCCGGAGGGTGGCTGGAAGCCTTGGCCTCGGTTGACCCAATGTCGGCTGGCGTCCATGAAGTCGCCTTTCCAGATCATGTCGAGGCTTAGGGAATCTCCGCTGAAGGCGAGGTTGACACCTTCCGAGTATCCTACGCCAATTCCGCGTGGATCGGTGCCGGCGATGAAGTTGCGGTAAATGATGGCTTCGCCTTCGGGAGCGACGATGGGGATGGCCTTACCACCGCTTCCTTTTTTGCGGCCGGTTGACTTGGTGTCCGAGAGGTATCGCTTCTTCATCTTGGGCCCTTCCCAGGCGAGGGAGATGAATTCCTGACCAGAGAATTCGTAATACTCGATCTTGATTTCGGCGCGGCCTTTCTTGAGTTGGATGGCCTTCTTGGTCGGGGTGCCGGCGGGGCCGACTTGGTTGCGGGTGATGATCTCCTTGCCGTTGATGCTGACGGCACCGCCATCGTCGGTGTCGTAGGAGAAGGTGTATTTGCCATCGAGCGGGACATCGAGCCAGCCTTCCCAGACGAGGCCGTAGCTGTCGCGCTTGTCATTTTTGAGAGCAGCGTGTTGGAGGGAGATGAATCCCTTTTTTTCCTCCTCGGCGTTGGTCGCTTTGGATTTACGGAGTTCGGCGAGGGTCTTGAAGGCTCCGAGATGAGTGTAGGAGAGGAGGTCGTGAATCGCGGGGGGCTTTTCGATGGGGTATTTTTTAAGGAGCTGGTTGGCTTTCCACATCTCTGTTTGTTTGGCGGTGGACTTACGCATGGCGGCGATTTGCTCCTTGGTGACGGCTGAACTCTTATTACCCCAGCTGGAACGAACGTAGCTGATGATATCCGCGATCTGATCGTCCTTGAGGGAGTCCTTGTGAGGAGGCATGGCGAGGTCGTATTTTTTGCCAGCAGCCTCGAGCTTGCCCTGGATGCCGTGAAGGACGATCTCGATGATACGCTCGGGCTTTCCCGAGACCCATTCGCTGTTTGCCAAAGGAGGGAATTGACCTCCGCTAATTCCTTTGCCATCAGGGGCGTGGCAGGCCCCGCAGGAGAGTTCGTAGGCTGCTTTTCCGGGGTGATCAGCGAGGAGGGGGGAACAGGACAGGAGGGTTGCGGCGAAAAGATGCTTCATATGTCGGTTAAACTTATACGGAAAAAACGGGGCTTTCTGACAGGAAATATGGAGATCTTTGTCTTTTGTGTTTCCAGAGAGGGGGGTCTTAAGAGAGCAGGTGGGAATTACGTTTGATCGGGCGTCGAAATTTGATTCTCGCTTTTTCGGGGAAGATCGTTATCGTAATCCCGATTCGGGGGGCGAATTCGGTCACCCTTTCTCAAAAATAAACTCCTGAAACATGAATCTCAATATTCCCTTCGATCGAGTCAACTGGGTGAATACCTCGTTCCTATTCGTGATCACTCTTCTTGGCGTGGTTGCAGCCCCCATCTTCCTTTTTTATTACGACGTCAACTGGATCATGTGGAGCCTCTTTGCTTTTTACATGCTCTCCACCGGCCTGAGTATCACCCTCGGTTACCATCGCCTTTTTTCCCACCTTTCCTTCAAGGCCAAATGGCCTGTGCGCCTTTTCACCCTCGTTTTTGGAGCCTGCGCTTTTGAAAACTCCGTCCTCCACTGGGCTTCCGACCATCGTCGTCATCACAAGCATACTGATCACGACGAAGACCCCTATGACATCACCAAGGGTTTTTTCTGGGCCCACATTGGCTGGATCCTCTTTAAGCTCGATGCCGAGCAGCCTATGGACAATGTGAAGGACCTCCGCAAGGACGCCCTCGTTCGCTTCCAGGATCGTTTCTATATTTCAATTGCTTTCATTGCCGGCCTCGTCTTCCCTGCTGCGGTAGGATATTTCACGATGGGTGGAATGGCTGGTATCTTGGCTGGTGTTCTGGTTGTGGGAGCCCTCCGCGTGGTTCTCGTTCAGCAGTCCACCTTCTTTATTAATTCGGCCTGCCACTGCATCGGTGAGCAACCCTACTCGACACGTTGCAGTGCGCGTGACAGCTGGATTATGGCTCTCGTGACCTATGGCGAAGGCTACCATAACTACCACCACGAGTTTCAGCACGACTTCCGGAATGGCGTGAAGCCCTGGAACTTTGATCCCACCAAGTGGTCGATCATGGCTCTTAACAAGGTGGGTCTGGTGAGTGATCTCCGCCGTGTTCCGAGCAGCAAGATCGTCGGAGCTGAGATGAAGGAAGCCCAGCGGAAAGCTGAAGCAAAGCTCGCTGAATTGAAAGTAAGTGAGGCCTCCACTTGCGAGACCGCCTTGGTAAATGTCAACGAGCTCCTCGCGAAGCTGAAGGAAAATATGAAGGAGCTGGAGGCTTCCGTTTCCGAGTCCCTTGAGGCTTCAAAGGAAAACTTGAAGCGCTGGGAGCGTGAAACCCGCGAGCTTGTTCGCAAGCTTGGGGACCTTCGTTTGGTGACAGCTTAAATTTAATGAATATGAACGACGAGCGCGACTTTGGCCTTCAACCCCTTGCTTCGCTCCTGGAGCGATGGGGGTTGTCTCATCACGATATGGTCGAGGTGTCGCCCGAGCAGTTGACCCACAAGCAGGTTCAGCGGGCCTCTCAGGGCAGGAAGCTGACGCTGAAAATGAAGCAGAAGTTGGCCCGCTCCCTGAATTTTGCGATTTGGGGTCGCTTTACGAAGGAGGAAAGGGAGCAATTTGTGGAATACTTCCCAAAACACCTCTTCAATTATTCGAAGGGCTTTGATTCTGACGCAGCTGAGATCAACGGAAAACTCGTGCAGTCTCTTGAAGAGCGCAAGGTAAGGCGTGATTTTATGATCGAGTTGGGCAAGGTGCAATAGAGCCTCATCGTTCTTTCTCCATCCGCATCGACTTCATCACGAAGTGATGCGGTTTTTTTTGAGTGGGCAGGGGATCTCCGGAATCGAAGGAGGGAGATGGACAGAAGCGAGGCGACCTAGTCTAAAGAGGCGCGAATGGAGGGGGGCATTAATTCACCGTATTTTTCAAGAGTTAGGCGCTTCCTCGGATCAGAGCGGGGATGCAGAGCGCTGTCGCTGGGCGGGATGATTCGTTTCGAATTCTCATTGCCACGACGCATGAGCCCCTGGGCCTCGCGTTGTCATCGCTTTGACGGGCCGTCGTTGTTCTAGGTCTCCTGACGGCTTGAACCAGGATGAAAAGACTGGCTCCAACGAGTGGACTTTGAGAGGAACAACTGACGACCTCACTCCATGGCACATCAACGAGGGAATCTTGTCGGTTTCTGAAGAAGGAAATCTCGGATCATCGGATGGCCAGCTGGGCCTTCTAAGAACTCCCGATCAGGGGTCTCCCACCTCCTCATTTTATAGGCAGGTGGTTTTTTTTTTGCTAAGAATACGCTTAGGCGAGATTGGACGCTTCTCATCCCAGCTGAGGAGTGCTAGCTTGCCTCCGAAGACCCGCTGGTCCATTCAAGCCGGTCACCCAAACCCCCTTATTTCTATATGAAAAAAACTTCCTTTGGTAAAATTCCTCTCATTATCGGTGTGGCAGTCTTTCTGGCTTCTTGTGATCAAAAGGAAAAGCCGAAGTCAGATCCGCAAGGAGCTGGGGCCTCCACCTCAGAGTTGGCTCGCGAAGCCCGTTTTTCGTCTTGGACGAGCAAAGCTGGCCTAATATTGCAAATGGAGCGCCTCCCCGGCGGCCAATTTTTTCCGACGGTGGAAGGCCGCTTGAAGGATGGTGCCAACCAATATCGAGCTATCACCGCGCCGTTTGATGGGGAGACCTATCGTGAATGGTCCGTCTCCTGGGGCATGGATGAGAAGGATCTCTTTGACCACGAAATTGCCCTTTTACGGGCTGGTTTTAAAAGGCAGCAATCGCAAATCTTCACCGATTCTTCCGGAGTCGCCCTCCATCAACTGGTCATGCTCCTTCCCATGAGCGCGGAAGATTCGCAAATCCCTTCGATTGCGAAGTATGGGGCCGGCATTGGAGACCTTACTGGCAGTCCGTCGTATCCTCCAGTCAACGAGCCCGCCCATCCTGTCGAGCCTGAACCAGAACCCGATTTCACTGGCCCTGAAGTGGCTATGATTGAGGAATTAGAAGCACCAAAGCCGGAGGTCGAGCTACTGAGTGAATTAGATCTTGAGATCGAGAGATCACCTTCGGCCCCTTCTGCTGCGATTGCGGCCGTGATCGCAGCGAATACTACTTCTCCGCCCGCAATTCCGGTGCCACCAGAACCTGCCGAGACAGTCGATCCTCTTGAGGCTGCCGGACCTCCCGTTGCGGAGGTTGTCGAAGAGCCTGAGCCCGAGGTGATAGAGCCCGAGCCCGAGCCCGAGCCTAAGACGATCAACTACAAGGTCGTTTCAGGGGATTCCCTCAGCCGTATTGCTCGTCGCTACAAGGTTAGCATTTCCGAGATTAAGAAGGCCAATGGTTTGACGTCCGACACGATTCGGCTGAAGCAGATCCTCAAGATTCCTCAGGAGTAGAGGTCGTGACCTTCATTCTCCCCGCTCTACTCCTCTCCTCATCGACCGCTGGCGGGATGCGAAGAACTCCGGTGGTCTCAAAGGACTCCGAATTCGGGGGGATGATCCTGCCACGGAAAAGAAAAAAGCCCGGCGCTCAAAATGAGGCCAGGCTTTGGAAAGGAAGAGTTGGGAACGTTTTACTTCACTTCGTAAAGTCGCTTTAGATCAGGGAGGCCTCGTTTCAGGAGGTCGGCATCGACTTGGTCGGAGAGGAATTCGTCGAGGAAGATTTGGTAGGGTTCTTCGTCCGTTTCGATGAGGTGGATTCCGGTGACGGGTGTCTTCTCGAGAGCTGCTGCGAGTTCAGGGAGGCCGGCGACGGGCTGGCCGTTGACGGATTTGATGATTTGGCTGGCGAGGCGGTCGTAACCGATGGTCGCTTCTGTGGCGACGACGCGGGTGAGGACGACGACGCGGCGGCGGCCTTCTTCGTAGTCTTCCGGGCTGCTCAAAACATCAAGAAGGTTGAGCGGAGCGCGGGTGGCCCAGTCCTTACCAAAGGCTTGGAGGTAGGGACGTGAGAGTTCCTGGAAAACGAGGCCTCCTTTGATGAGGAAGGGCGGTGCTTCATCGTGACGGTGGATGGGCAGGAGGGGAACCGGGGATTTTTTCAAAGTTACCTCGATCTTCTGTGACTTACCGTCGCGGAGGATTTCGATGGGGATTTTCGCGCCCATGATAGGACCACCTTTGACGAGATGCGGCCAGTAAAGGGTGCCGTATTTGGGGTGTTGGAAGTATCCCCGGCGGTCGAGGTCGAATCCGCTCACATTTAGGATGACGTCGCCTTTCTTAAGGCCGGCGAGGTCTCCGGATCCTCCGGGGAGGATGCGGGTGATATACATTCCGCCCTTGTCTTCGGGGAGCTTGAGCCAGCCGCGGAAGTGGGGGTCTTCGGTGGTGGTGGTGCCTACTCCTAAACTCGGAAATCCTTCATACTTCCCATCAGAGATGTCCTTGAGGAAGGCGGCGATGATATCGACGGAGATGACATCGCTGATTTGGTCTTTGGAGTTATAGCTGGTGAGGATGCCCGCCAGTTTATCGCCGCTAAAAGCGGGGAGGGTGAAGGAATTTCCCGAAGTCTGCATGGACGCCTTTACGGTGTAGCAGAGGAAGTAGCGGCCGTCGACGAAGGTGCTGAGGAGCTCCATGGATCGGATCGTGCCGGTCGTGGCGAGGGGGTCGCCATTGTTTTCGAACTGCAGGAGGTTGAGTTCATCGCCAGGGACCGGGGGCTCGGCAATCTCGGTCCACTTTAAGTCGGCAAGGAAGCCGATATCAGCGGCTGGAACGAGGATCGCAAGATTGGCGTCGTAGTCGATGGTCATGACCTTGGCCGGGATTGTCTTGGTGCTGTCGGCGGACTGCAGCTCAATATAAATCGAGTCGGCTGCCATGGCGGCGGTCGTGAGGATTTGATTGCCAGGAAGGAGAACACCCAGTCCACGACGGGAGCGGGGCGGGGCCTTTTCCCAGGGCTGGGAAGCGCTATAGGTCTGGATCGTGGAGTTAATCCGAACCAAGGTTTCCTCAGGTGCGGCGAAGAGCGGCTGCAGGAGGACAAAAGTGAGAGCGAGAATTTTTTTCATGGAAATGAGTTCCGTTTGGTAAGTGAAAATGAGGGGGGATTAGTCGAGTTGAGCAGCCTTGGTGATGCCGACTTGTGTCATGATGCGCTGTTGGGCGGCGGCGACCTCGGCCGAGGGAATGACAAGCGGGCGGCTCGCTCCGTTAAACTTAATCACATGATGCTCGGGCGGCTTGGGCGCGTTGAGGAGTTCGTGAAGTTGGCGGAGGTTCTTAATCTTGGTGCCGTTCAATTCTTCGACGACGAGTCCGGAGAAACCAGTCATGCGGGTGGTCAGGCGATCGCTCTCAACCCGGGTGAGGACGACGACGTCTTCCATTTCGCGGAAGAGTCCTTTGGAGACATAGTCGGCGTAGATTTGGCGAAGGCGGCGGTTGTCGAACTTGTAACTCGCGAAGAGGTTGAGATCCAGCGGTTGAAAGACAAGCCCGGCGAAGAAGGAATAGCGGGGGGTCTTTTCATACTGGATGGCGTAGATGCGGGAGTAGGGGAATTCCTTGAGGGTGAGTTCTTTTTCGAGGGTGGTTCCTTTGCGGATGAGGGTGAGGGTGATCTTGTCGCCTTCGAACTTGCGCTCCACGATCTCGTTCATATCGACGAATTCACCGGCGATGCGGATGTTGCCCGCGCTGTCGATTTCGTTTCCATCGATGCTGAGAAGGACGTCGCCTCTTTCTAAAACACCATCGGCAGGTCCGGCGGGGACGACATTGGCGACGAGGACGCCTTTCCCATCGGCAGGGAGTTTATAAGCGCGACGCATCGCGGGGTTGAAGAGGGGGAAGGGCGTGATGCCGATGTCCATGTAGTGGTCGTATTGGCCGTCCTCAATGTCTTTGAGGAAGCGTTTGACGACGGGAGTGGGGATGATGTATCCGACGTTGTCCGCCTGGGTGTTTCCTTGGAAGGCGACGCCGACAACCTTGCCATCTTGCACAACGGGGCCGCCGGAGTTTCCAGGGTTGATAGCGGCATCGATCTGGATGACGAGGTGGGAGTCAGCGCGGGAATGACTATAGCTGCTGAAGTCGATGCGGGAGACAACGCCCTGAGTGACGGAGAGGCGCTCGCCGCCGACGGGATATCCGATGGCGCTGACGCGGCTTTCGAGTTTGGGCATGCCTCCGATTTGGAGGTGGGGGAGACCTTCGAAGGGTTTGAAGTCCTCAAGTTCGATGAGGGCGAGATCGCAATCGTGTGCGACGTGCAGGACGCGGGCGACATGTTTCTGGGATGAACCGCGGCGGGTTACGAGGAGGCGGCGATTGTCCGAAACAACGTGGGCGTTGGTGAGGATCTGGTTGGGCCCGATAATGAAGCCGGTGCCGGTCCCGCCGGAAAAACGGCCGCTGTTCCAAGGAGTGCGGTAGTCGGGGACCTGGGTGGCGACCTCGATTTTAACGACTGAGTCGTAAATGGTGGGGGCGGGAGCGATCGCGCCAAGAGGTTTTTGGATGGGAGGTTCTATGAGCTGAGCCGAAAGTGGCACGACGAGAGTGAGCGAGAAGAGGAACGGAAGGATTCGCATGATAGGAGGGACGCTAAAGTCGGATGTTGGGATGAAAAGGACCAAATCAGAGTTCACATGGAATTGTTCCGCGCGATGGTTTGGTCATCCTGGAAGCGACATGGGGAGAGGCATTTATCCCTCGAATAGAGAGAATGTATCGGGGATCCGAAATGTCGTGCTGAGGTCAGTTACTTTCAATATCGATGCTTGAAAAGGGATGCGCTGCTCCTACCTTGTATTTCTCAAGTTAAGTGCCTTCACCCCAACGAAATGTCTGTCACAGAATGTCCGCATTGTTATGCAAGAGTATGTCTCACGGTTGATGGTATTTGTCCTGCATGTCGGAAGAGTCCCGACGCTCCAGGAGCAGATCTGAGCAAAACACGGATTACGATTTACGAAGGACGTGCTTTGCCGCCTGTTTGTTTCGGATGTGGGAACCACACTGATTCTAAAAAGTCCCCGTAGCTGGGCCGAATCAGACGTTAAAGCGGAACTCGATGACGTCGCCGTCTTTGACGAGGTATTCCTTGCCTTCGATGCGGAGCTTGCCGGCATCGCGGGCGGCGGATTTGCCGCCGAGTTCGACGAAGTCATCGTAGTGAATGACCTCGGCCGCGATGAAGCCACGTTCGAAGTCGCCGTGGATGACGCCGGCGGCAGCGGGGGCTTTGTCGCCCTCGGTGATGGTCCAGGCGCGGGTTTCTTGAACACCGGTGGTGATGTAGGTGCGGAGTCCGAGGAGGTGGTAGACGGCTTTGATGAGGTCGGTGACCCCGGAGTCGGTGACACCCATGTCGCCGAGGAATTCGGCGGCGTCTTCAGGGCTAAGGTCGACGAGTTCTTCCTCGATTTGCGCGGAGATCACGATGATTTCTGCTCCGTGGGATTCGGCGGCGTAGGCTTTGACCTGGGAGACGAGAGGGTGGGAACCTGGGTCGGCGACTGCTCCGGCAAGTTCGTCTTCGTTGACGTTGCAGGCGAAGATGGTGCGCTTTGAAGAGAGGAGGAAAAAGTCCTTCATGAGCTTCTTCTCGTCGTCATTCAAGTCGGCGGTGAGGGCGGGCTTTCCGGAGTCAAGGTGGGGGTAAAGCTTGGTGATGAGGTCGACCTCGGCTTTGGATTCCTTGTCACCGGACTTGGCTTTCTTTTCGCGGGAATGCTTGCGCTTTTCGAGAGCGGCAAGGTCGGCGAGGATGAGTTCGGAATTGATGATCTCGATGTCACGGGTGGGATCGACCGTGCCGAGTTCGTGAATGATGTCCTCGTTCTCAAAGCAGCGGACGACTTGGACGATGGCATCGACCTCGCGAATGGTGGCGAGGAATTTATTACCGAGACCGGCTCCTTCGGAGGCTCCTTCGACGAGGCCGGCGATGTCGACGAATTCGATGGCGGTGGGGATGACCTTGGTCGAGTTGGACATCTCGGAGAGCTTATCCAAGCGAGAATCCGGAACGATGACCATGCCCACGTTGGGGTCGATGGTGCAGAAAGGGTAGTTGGCGGCCTCGGCGTTGCGAGTCCGCGTGAGGGCATTAAAGAGGGTGGATTTCCCAACGTTGGGCATTCCTACGATTCCGGCCTTGAGCATGATGCCGAGGCTTTAGCGCAGGATGGCGGAGGTGGGAACTACCAACTTACGACAGCATGATAATTTATTCGGCTGCCTTTTTCTCGTCGGGTAGAGGAGGGACGGGGCCAGGAATCTGGGGGTTATCAGGGAGGTTTGCGATGTCGGGGGGAAGTAGCCCCTCATTTGCGCCAATTTCTGCGGTGGTGCTGCCTCCTCCTTTGAGAGAAGGGAGGAGGCCGAAGGAGGGGAGTTGTCCGCCGACGGGGAGGTCGGAGGGATCGAAGTCCTGGGGCATGAAGATTTCTCCGTTGGAGTTTACTTCCCCGTATTTGCGCTTTTGTGAATCCTTGAGACGATTCCAAGCGAGGATCTTCTCGTCGGCCGTCTTCATTTTTGTGAGTTTTTTTCGATCGACCACGACGATAGGAGGAGCGTCATTTTTGAGATCACGGAGCTTGAAGCGCCTGAGGTCGTTCGTGTTGAGCTTGGCGAGCGACTTCATCGGTTTGCTCATCTTGGCCATGGTGGAGTTGACCGTGCTACACGAGGTGAAACCACCGGCTGCGAGGGTGAGAATGAGGGTCGGGAGAAGGGAGTGCTTCATGGGGGAGGGGGCAGGGGTCGTTTCCGGTTGTCTAGTTCCGACCAGATTTGGGGAGCTTTGTTCAAAGAACAACGGAAATTTTCAAGGAATGGATGCCGGGGACGGGTTCAGCCTAGACATTTGCGCTTTTAAAGCTTGATTGAAAGGGTATG
>JBLHUR010000060.1:0-31219 GCA_047629805.1 Akkermansiaceae bacterium
TGACATTCGGGCGACGATGGCCCAAATACAATCACCAGATAAGTCCGGTCGTATATGGGGGCATACCCCATCACTTCATTCTCAAATCGGGAATCGCTGGTGAGAATCGTGAACACCAAGAGAGCAAGGTCGAGGGTATGCCAGGTGGATGGGTAGCACCATGGGGGTAGCATCATCGAAACCATCCTACCCATCCCCTACCCCGGCACTCTGGTCAGACAGCTGACAGAACTGCCCAAAGGTGGCATCTATCCCATCCTCGCCGGTGGACTGATGAGAGGAACCTTCTCCATCGAGGTTGCGGCCAGCTTTGGGAGTAAAGATGGTTTTCTCCTACCATCCTGTGACGATTCCCTGCCAAACAGTGAGGACTGAGACACTCACTTGAGAAGACGAACTAACCCGAATCATACCGCGCAGTGTGCCAGAAGCCATCCCCCACCAAAGAAGAAACCCTTCAACTCATTGAGCTGAAGGGCTTTATCAAAATGGCGGACCCGGAGGGATTCGAACCCTCGATACCCGCAAAGGTATACTCCCTTAGCAGGGGAGCGCTTTCAACCGCTCAGCCACAGGTCCAGTATTTCGTCGAACGGGGCGGATATGAACACCTTCGCCCGACTTCGTCAATGGTAAGAGTGCTCTTAGTCTCACTTTTTTTCACTCACGCCCAAAGGACTTGCGAGAGAGGAATCAGGACTCCGAACATTTCGAAAGTAATCCCCTCTAAAATTGGAAAACGAGTGCTCAAAATCCCACGAATCAACACTCTTTCCGACCCCCTTAAGTTAGGTTGAGTCTCCCCGCATTTGCAATGACTTCCATGAAGCAGCCAGAACTCTGCCCCCGCCTCATCGGGATCCTTGCTCTTCTCGCCCTCCCCTTGGCCGGGCGAAGCAGACGGCGACGGCTCCTCACTCGTCTATCGCGGAGGCACGCCTCAGGCTCCCGATAGCTGGCGCGTTTCATCGACAGATAGCGGGAACCCCGGCTCAACAGACAGCACGCCTTATCTCAGCGGGCTTCTCGCCAACTACGCCTAATGACTTCACGAGAAGAGTAACTCTTCGACAAACGCCAGTTCACCCGATAAAATCCGTTAATGAAAATCCTTCTCATTGCCGCTCTCGCCTGCACCGCTGCCAGCGGACAACAACAGCCCTTCCCTACCGCGGGTTCCATTGAACGCCTCGATCCCGCTCTAGACCAACTCATCGCGCCTGATTCCAAAATCGAGGTCATCGCCTCCGGCTTCACTTGGTCGGAAGGTCCGGTTTGGGATAAAAAAAACAAGCGCCTCCTCTTCTCCGACGTTCCCGAGAACACCGTTTATCAATGGAACCTCAAGGACGGAATCTCTGTCTTTTTGAAGCCCTCAGGCTACACCGGCCCCAGCGACTACGGCAGCGAGCCAGGCTCCAATGGACTCACCTTCGACAACGAAGGCCGCCTTCTCTTCTGCGAACACGGCGACCGACGCATCTCCATGATCACCAAAGACGGAGGCGGAAAAATCACCCTCGCCCACAAATTTGAGGGAAAGCGTTTCAACTCTCCCAACGACCTCTGCGTTCATCCCAGCGGCTTGATCTTCTTCACCGATCCGCCCTATGGCCTCCCCAAAAAAGAAAATGACCCCCGCCGTGAAATTGATGCCTTTGGCGTCTACCGCCTCGGACTGGATGGAAAAGTTGACATGGTCATCCCCGACTTAAAACGCCCGAACGGGGTGACTCTCTCCAGCGATGGCAAAACCCTCTACGTGGCCCAGTCCTACGGAAGCGAAGCCTGGGTCATGTCCTATCCCGTTGACGGAAAGGGCAATGTCGGGAAAGGAAAGCTCTTCTTCGATGCCACCGAGCTCGCCAAAACCGACAAAGGCCTCCCCGACGGACTCAAAACCGATGTCAAAGGAAACGTCTGGTGCACCGGCCCCGGCGGAGTTTTAGTGATCAGTCCCGAAGGTAAACTCCTCGGCCGCATCCTCACCGGCCACCGCACTGCGAATTGCGCCTGGGGCGAGGACGGCTCTACACTTTACCTCACCGCTGACTCCTACATTATGCGGCTCAAAACCCTTACTAAAGGCACTGGCTTTTAAGAATTATGGCACAACGCAGCTCCACTATCATTAAGGCTCTTGAAGAAGAAATCATGAGCGGAAAACTCATCCGCGGTGAGCGCCTCCCTTCCGAAGAAAAACTCTGCGCTCGCTTCGATGCCAGCCGCACCGTCGTTCGGGAAGCCATCCAGCAACTCCGCGGACGCGGACTCCTCCGCACGTTGAAGGGCTCCGGCTCCTACATCGCCGATCCCAGCCTCGAAAACCTCGCCGGAGCAGTCGAAACCTACTCCGTTTTAACAGGCGATGACTCCTACCTCGAGCTCATGGATTTCCGAATCATCCTCGAAACCGAATGCGCCCGCCTTGCTGCCATTCATGCCGGCGAAAAAATGATCACCATCATGCAGCGCGCCATCGATAAAATGGAGGACTCACGCGGCGACCGGAAGCGCTTCAGCGAGGCCGACATCGCCTTCCACCTCGCCATCGCGGCCGGCTCGAAGCATAACCTCTTCGCCACCGTCCTTAGCGCTCTGGAGAAACGCTCCATCGAATACGCCAACGTCAACCGCGGTGACGGCGAGTGGTATCAAAATGTCATTTCTACTCACAAGGAAATCTTCGATGCCATTGCGGAAGGGAGATCCGAAGAAGCCGCCATCGCGATGAAGCGCCACCTCATCCTCTCGCGACGGCACTACGTCGATCTCGATAAATAAATCCTGCCCACTGCGAAAAAGCCCCTCGCGTTCGCAAACAATAGTCCTTAAATAAAAACCGCTATGATCCGTTCCATCTTCACTATCGCCGCCCTCGCCGCCACTGCTCTTCTCAGCTCTTGCTGCTGCTTCTAGGGCCCGGCCCATTCGGATCTTTTCCGGTATGGCTAAAATTCCGCTGAACTTTCGGGAACATCCCGAAAGCGAAATGATCGTGCGAGCTTGTCACTTTCGAGACGAACTCGTGAGGCGTCGTAGCGTCCGTGATTTCAGTGATCGAGCCATCCCCGATGGGGTTCTTGAAGCCTGCCTCGAAACCGCCATTACCGCGCCAAATGGGGCCAACCTCCAACCTTGGCATTTTTCGGTCGTCCGTGATTCGGAATTAAAGAAAACCATCCGCCTCGCGGCCGAGGAAGAAGAGAGGGGATTTTACGAATCCCGCGCTCCGGGAAAATGGCTCGAAGCACTCGCCCCCATCGGAACCGACGCCCGGAAACCCTTCTTGGAAACGGCGCCCGCTTTGGTCGCCATTTTCCAGAAATCCGTAGTCACCCTTCCCGATGGCAGTTCGTCCCGGACCTATTATCCCAAGGAATCTGTCGGCCTTGCCACCGGCTTCCTCATCTCGGCCCTTCACCACGCCGGCCTCGCCACCCTCACCCACACTCCCAGTCCCATGAAATTCCTCAACGAGATTCTAGGACGACCTGCCAGCGAAAAACCCTTCCTCCTCCTTGTCGTCGGTTTCCCGGTCGCAAACTGCAAAGTTCCAGATATCGAACGCCGTCTGCCCGGGGAAATGATCACTTTCTCTTAGGCCGAATGACAAAAATCTCTTTCTGCTAGAATGTGGCACAGCCCTTGCTACCTTCGGTTCCAACGTCAAACGACCGAAGTTCATGAAAAAAATCGAAGCCATCATCAAGCCGTTTAAACTCGAAGAAGTCAAAGAAGCCCTTGCTGAAGTCAACGTTCAGGGCATGACCGTGACCGAGGTCAAAGGCTTTGGCCGCCAAAAAGGACACACCGAGATCTATCGTGGATCTGAATACACCGTCGATTTCCTCCCCAAGGTGAAGATTGAAATCGTGGTGAATGACGAAGATGCCCAGAAAGTTGCCGAAGCCATCGTCAAAAGCTCCAACACCGGCAAGATCGGTGATGGAAAAGTGTTTATCTCCCCCGTCGAGGAGGCAATCCGTATCCGGACCGGCGAAACCGGTGCCGACGCAGTGAACGTCAGCTAGGGCTCCCCACATTCCCTTTTTTCAGCTGAGAAACCGCCCGTCATCATGACCGGCGGTTTTTTTATGCCCGATTGTCTGAGTGACCGAGTAAGAAGAAAACCACGACAAGTTTTGCAGCGAGGGCGGTGAGCTATGAGCTTTCCCCGATTGAGGAACTGTCGAATCGCTGATCTATTGAAAAGCCTCCCGCGTTATCCATCGTCTTGGGCTTGTCTCTGAAAAAGCTCAAAGCTATCAGCTCATCGCAAAAGTCAACCTGCCTGATCATCTGGAAAAAGGCCTCCTCTCAGGGATAGAAAAAGAGCGGCAGGGTCACCCCCACCGCTCTTCACACCTACGATCCCAATCGCAATGGATTGTGTTATCTAACCTCAGGAAGCTTCTCTCGAAAGAAAAGCCGCCGTTGGCTCCTCCCTTTTACGCATAGTTTTGCGCATCTTATCAAGCGCAATGTTCTGTAATTGACGAATTCTTTCCCGAGTGACCCCAAATTCACGTCCAACTTCCTCTAAAGTCATGGGCGTTTTTCCGTCCAGACCAAAGCGTGCCTCGATGATTTTTGCCTCTCTTTCGTCGAGAGCTCCCAGAAGATCGTCGATTTGATTCACCAAATTTTTCTCAGAGAGGGCATCGAAAGGGTTCACGGCATGCTCATCGCTGATCACTTCAGCGTAGCTTGAGCTGTCATCATCCCCGATCGGGGCATCGAGGGAAGTCGGCCGCTGAGAGGCACGCTTGAGCAAGGCCAGCTTCTTCAGAGGAATGCCGGTTTCTTCGGAAAGCTCCTCAATGGTCGGCTCGCGACCATAGGCCTCGGTTAACATATTGGAGATTCGACGCAGCTTGGCGATTTTGTCCACCATGTGGACCGGAAGACGGATGGTCTTACTCTGATTCGCGAGAGCGCGCTTAATTGACTGCTTGATCCACCAAGAGCCATAAGTGGAGAGTTTCCCCCCTTTTGTGGGGTCAAAGCGCTCAACGGCCTTCATAAGGCCAATATTGCCCTCTGAAATCAGGTCAGGGAGAGGCAGGCCGTAATTTGAGTAATCTTGCGCAATTTTCACCACGAGGCGTAGATTGGCCGTAATCATCGTTGTGCGAGCTGCGGTATCTCCTTCTTGGATCTTCTTCGCCAAGACGACTTCTTCCGCCCGAGTCAGGAGCGGAGTTTCGCTGATTTCGCGCATGTAAAGTCTCAGGCTATTGTCGGAATCATAACGAGATCCGACACTTCGTGGGGGGTTCGGTGCTGTTTTCATGGTCTTGTTCTTTAATCAAGCGATTCGTAAAAAGCGTTTTGTGCCTTCATCGTAATCACAATGTAAACGTCGCCATCTATCCGACAGACGCACGAACCTCTAAAAAAATTCCGGAATTCGGAAAAAAGTCACTTTTTCTGGTGTTTGGCATGATCTATCCAGTTTTATCTACGTTTCCAACGACTTCCACACCCCGGACCGCCTTTACCAAAATAATGAAGACGGGACTTTTTCCGCGGTCAGCGAAGACGCCCTCACCTACACCTCCAGGAGTTCCATGGGGAGTGATTTTTCCGATATCAATAACGATGGTTGGTTTGACTACCTGAGCACGGACATGTCCGCGACGACCCATTTCAAGCAAAAGACCATGATGGGTGCCATGACCGGTCGTTTTCTTGAGACCGCTTTCTTTTCGGGACTCGATAGCACCGACTGGACTTGGTCGGGCGTGTTCGGGGACTTGATGACCTAAGCGTCAGTCACGGAGCCATTTTGAGCGACCTCGATCGTGATCGTGACCTCGTTATCATCGTCAACAACATCCCCGTAGACACTTGGGTCCGCTTCACCAAAACTGACATCATTCCTCCAACTGATAACGATGGAGTCGCTGTCACGCACTTTTTACCGCTCTGGAGCTTCCAGGATGTCGGACAAAATTCCGCAGGTGGCGGGCTTATGTATATGGACGACATCAGCTTCAAAGTCGATGTTCCTTTCGAAGAGCCTCTTGCCGATCTCATCATCTCAAATCTCTTTGTCGATAAAACGACGAACAGCGTGAGCTTCAATTACCCCGCCACCATCGGAGCCAACTACGCCATTGAGCGAAGTATCACCCTGCACCCCCATCGGCGAGCCAGGTGGTTGGGTTGAAATTGACGACCCCACCGCAGATGAAGAAATCGAGACCTTTCCCGACACCGGAGCTGTTGCCGCTAGCCCTCTATACGTCTACCGCGTGCGCTTGATTGAGTGAATTCTGCTCAGTGGCTCCAGTCCCAGGTCTCCAAGCCGCAGATCGCTGCGGTGAGGAGATCAATGCAATTGCGAATGTCCTTTTTATGGGACATTTCAATGACTTGATGGATGTGACGTGTCGGCACTGAAATCGCTCCGGCAATCGAACCACCGGGTGACATCCTCTGAAGCCCTGCGGTATCAGTCCCTCCGGCTTTCAAGATCTCAGGCTGCCACTTAATCTTTTTTTGATCAGCGGTGCTTTTAAGAAACTCCACCATTCGGTAGTCACAGATCGTGGAGCTATCCATGATTTTAATCCCAGCCCCTTCACCTAACTGTGTGACTCGTTCCTCAGGTTTTGCTCCGGGAGTGTCGTAAGCAATCGTCGTGTCCAACCCGAATCCAAAGTCCGGTTGAATTTCCAAGGCAGAGGCATTCGCCCCTCGCAGGCCCACCTCTTCTTGCACCGTAAAGACGGCATAGAAATCATAGCTGGGCTTCTTCCGACTCTTCTTGAGGTCTTTGAGTGCTTCCAACAGAACATAAACCGAGACGCGGTTATCGAGCGACTTCGTATTGACGCACTCGCCCATCTCGATGAGTTCCCGATCGCGGGTCACGGGATTACCAATCGAAATGTGCTTTTTCACCTCCTTGGCGGGAAGACCGAGATCGATGAAATAATCTTCCAACTTTGGGTTTTTCGTCCGCTCTTCTGGACTCATAATATGGATCGGCTTTGAACCCATCACTCCGATGAGATCCTTTTTCCCGTGAACGATGACACGCTGGGAACTCAGTGTCTTGGGATCAAATCCCCCGAGCGGGTTGAAACGGATAAAGCCCTCGTCATCAATATGAGTGACGATGAAGCCAATCTCATCCATGTGAGCGGCAGCCATCACCTTCTTGTCAGACGATCTTCCTTTCTTGAGAGCGATGACGTTGCCGATGGCATCGACCCTGACATCGTCCGCCAACTTCCCTTTCTTCAGTTCTGCAAGGATGAGATCGCGAATACGTTTTTCGAATCCAGGGGCTCCGGGAGTTTTACATATTTTACTTAAAAGCGGGAGATCAATGGACATGGAGTGAGCATGGAAAATCTTATTCCCGACCACAAGCCGACAAAAAAAAGCGAGGTCTTTCGACCCCGCTTTTTATGTTAAGAATAATTTGTAAACCGCCTCTTAGAAAGAGAAGGAAATCATTGCGCCTGCAACGGCTCCGTCCTCAACCCCAGCCGAAGTCGCAGCCAAGTTTTTGGCATAGGCGTCAACATAGGAAACGTAAGGAGAGAAAGTGATCTGGTCGCTGAGTGCGACGTCAAGTCCGAGACTGGCGATGAAATACGCTTTACCGTCGCTTGTCGCATAGCCACCGAGGCCGTCGTCCGCGATGTAACCGTAGGTCAGGCCCACAGAAGCAGTGATGGTGTCGCTGATTTCGTGGGTGTATCCGAGGCTACCCTCAAGTAGGATCTGCTGTTGGAAGATACCATCGGTCCCGAAGTAAGCAGTGACGCCACCTTCGAAACCACCACTGAATTCGCTGGAAATGCTGAGGAAAACCTCGGCATCGTCAGGAGCGCTGGTGTCGTATGTGTAGGCGGTGAAACCAACGGCGACCGCAGCACCACCGAAGTCCTTGGAGACTGCCGCGTAAATGTCGAGTTCGTCGATGTTCCCATCGGAGTTATCAGGAGAGATGGACCAGAGACCAGCAGACCAATCAAGGCCGCAGTCGCAGGAACCAGCAAGATCAAGGCCATACTCGTAAGCATCATCACCGAGGTCGAGACCGCGGAAAATATACTGACTGTTATAACCAACGTGGAACTCCGACTCAATTTCAGCCTGTGCTTGGCTGAAAAGGAGGCCGGAACCGATTGCAAGAATAGTGGAAGTCTTTTTCATGACGAGAAAAAGTAAAGCAACCGCCATGCCAGATGGCAATCATTAGTTTCCTTTATTTTTAAAACTTCTAGAAAACCTCCTCATCTTTATGAATTATCGGTAGAACACTACACGATAGCACTTTTCATTTCAGTAAAAATCGAACTTTTCGCTTCATCCCAGAACTTAAGTTCATCTTTTTTCATAAATCTGATTCATCTACAATAAAAGCGAGCCCGGCTCGTATTGGCCAGACTCGCTCTCTCGAATTGATTTTTGATTCTAAACCAATCAAGAATCGAAGTTATAAGCGGTCTCACCGTGCTCGGCTGAGTCGAGTCCTTCGAACTCCGCCTCTTCCGGTACCCGAAGGCCAACCGTCTTTTTAATAATCATGACAATGATCACCGTCGCCACGACTGACCAACCAATCGTAATACCGAGGGACTTTAACTGAACGACCAGCTGCTCCATCGCACTGTCTTTGTTGATCCCAGTGCCACCAAATTTCTCCAACCCGAGGAAAGCGACCATAAGCGTGCCTAGAATACCACCGACTCCGTGAACCGCGAAAACGTCAAGCGAGTCATCGATCTTCAAGCGCTGACGAACAAAGCCACACATGAAGTAGCAAATGACACCGGCCGAAGCGCCGATTACCATGGCACCCATCGGCCCCACATTTCCGGAGGCCGGAGTAATCGTCGCGAGACCAGCAACCATGCCGGTCGCAATACCCACGACTCCGGTTTTTCCGGTTTTCATACGCTCAACAATGCACCAGACCAAAGCGGCCGTCGCCGCCGAGATATGGGTCACCAACATTGTCATCCCAGCCGCCCCATTCGCCGCTCCTTGTGATCCGGCATTAAATCCAAACCAACCGACCCAAAGAAGAGAGGCGCCAATCATCACCAAACCCGGGCTATGAGGGGGATGAAGTTGCTTTGGGAAGCCCTTGCGAGGGCCTATCATTTTCGCCAGCACCAAGGCCGAGACCCCAGCAGTCGCGTGAACCACAATTCCTCCGGCCAAGTCAATCGCACCCCACTGGGCCATGATTCCCCCACCCCACACCCAATAAACAACGGGGGCGTATACTAAGATCAACCATAGCGCGGTGAAGACCATCACTGCGACAAACTTCATCCGCTCCACAAAGGCGCCCACAATCAGACCAGGCGTGATGATCGCAAAAGTCATTTGAAACATCACAAAAACCGTTTCTGGAACTCCGTTCTTATCCACCTCACCTACCCCGTTAAGAAAGATCTTTTCGAATCCACCCAGCCAGCCTGTACTTCCTGGAGCGAAAGCCATCGTATAAAGAACGGCAACCCACATCAACGAAGCCAAAGCTGCAATCGCGTAGCAATGCATCAGCACCGAAAGCAGATTTTTAGCTCGGACCAGTCCGCCATAGAAGAGAGCAAGTCCTGGCAAGGTCATCATCAGGACCAATACTGTCGCGGTGATCATCCACGCCGTATTTCCGGTATCTATCGGAGGAGTCTCATCAGCAGCAAAAAGGGCCCCGCTGGAGAGGAACAACATCGCTAGGAAAACTCCAAACGACTTCATCGAGTTACAATATTTCTTCATAGGTTGGTGGCATGTGCGCGATTCTCATCAACCGCTTGCCCCTCGGAAAGCACCTTTCATGCCAAACATGAATTCCATTCATCGAACTATGGCACACCCGTTGCTCAACTCCTCTCCGTTCAACGAGAACCCAAGAAAACATGCGAAAGCTAACACTAAAAATAACACTAATTTGGCTGCTAACCCTAGCAGCCATCTTCACTGGATTCAGCTCCGTCAATGCGGCTGCCTTCGACCCTGCTGCTGAGGAATACGCCGTTACCGCGGAAATGCTCGACCCTGAAGCCGATGGCTACGACGAAGGCGCAGTCGATCTCATCGGCAAGGCCACCTTCAAATACGTCGAACTGGGAGGCGACACCGCCACCCTGTCCGAAACACAGAAGGCCGCAATGGAAGGCTACTACGACCGTTATGAAGAATCTCCCTTCTTCGCACTGAGTAACCTCTGGATCCTTCTCTGTGCTTTCCTTGTGTTCATCATGCACCTCGGATTTTCCTGTATTGAGTCCGGTCTCTGCCAGCGGAAAAACACCGTAAACATTCTTTTTAAGAACGTTTTCATCATCTGCTCAGGCCTTCTGCTTTACGCAGCTTGGGGATTCAACGCGATGTATCCTGGAGACTGGGATATTGCCAATATCTTCGCCTTTGGCAAGCCACTCTCCATGGAGGGTAACAACGGTGCCGACCTCTCCTACGGCGGCACTGGACTCTGCCAGACCGGTTGGGCTGACTTTATCTTCCAGGCTATGTTCGCGGCCACCGCCGCCACCATCGTCTCTGGAGCAGTTGCGGAGCGCGTCAAGCTTAAGAGCTTCATGATCTTCGCCGTCCTCCTCGTAGGTGTCGCCTATCCTATCACGGGTGGCTGGAAGTGGGGCGCAGGTTGGCTCGACCAAATGGGTTTCTACGACTTCGCCGGATCCTCCGTGGTTCACGCCTTCGGTGGTTTCGCCGCTCTTGCCTGTGTCATAGTTCTCGGACCACGTGCTGGAAAATACACTGCAAGCGGAGTCAGGCCTATCCTCCCCAGCAACATGCCCCTCGCTTCCATCGGAGCTTTCCTCCTCTGGTTCGGCTGGTTCGGCTTTAATGGAGGCTCAGTTCTCGCAGCGACTCCCAATGCCATCTCATACGTCATCGTCACCACCGCTCTCGGAGCTGCCGCCGGTGGCCTCGGAGCTCTCACCGTCTCTTGGAGCGTTCTGAAAAAGCCAGATCTCTCCATGTCGCTGAACGGTATCCTCGCTGGTCTCGTTGCGGTCACTGCCGGGGCTGACCAACTCTCACTCCTTGGTTCGGTGATCGCCGGCTTCATTGGAGGCGGATTGGTAGTCGTCGCCGTTCTCTTCTTCGACAAGATCAAGATTGATGACCCCGTCGGTGCCATCTCGGTTCACGGAGTCTGCGGGATTTGGGGAACGCTCGTTATCGGATTTCCATTCCTCACTCTCGATGGGGTTGAGACCTCGTTCATCACCCAGTTGATCGGCACTCTTTCAATCGGTGGATTCGCCTTCCTGTTCTCCTTCATCGTCTTCTCCATCATCAAGGCCACCCTCGGTGTCCGCGTTGACGCCGAAGAAGAAGCCGAGGGACTCGATGTCGCCGAGCACGGCGCTCCCGCTTACAGCGAGTAGGACCATCCTTCCCCTATCCAAAGATCGCAGGTTCGCCTGCGGTCTTTTTTTTATCCCTCGATCACCTCATAAATAACCGGCTGCCCACTTACTTGCGAATCGCTCAACGTCACCGCCTTAACCACGCGCTCCTTAGCACGACGCGCCTCCTCTTCATTTCGCGCATGGATTCGGCAAAGTGGCTCTCCTTTGTCCAACTTCGTCCCAAGCTCCACGATCTCCGAAAGTCCAACCGTGTTATCGATGCCATCCTCAGCCCGCATTCTTCCCCCGCCTAGTTCCACCACCGCCATCCCGAGTTCACGGGTATCGATCTGATCAACCCAGCCCGCATCTTTGCACGAGACATCGACGACAACCTCGGCTTTCGGAAAATATTTCTCAGGAGATTCAATCAAATCCCCCGGCCCGCCCAGCCCCTCCACCATCTGGCCAAAGATCTGCGCCGCTTTCCCGGAATCGAGCGCCCGCTTCAGATCACGACGCGCCTGGTCACGATCCTTGGCAAGGCCTCCCAAAACGAGAAGCTCCGCCGAAAGTCCCATCACCACCGTTTCCAACCTCGGCCGCGTCCCTTCTCCTTTCAGAAACTGAATCGCATCCATCACCTCCAAAGCATTTCCGGCCGAACCCGCAAGGGACTCATTCATATCGGTCACCAAGGCGCTCGTCTTCACGCCCGCTCCGTTTGCCACGCCCACGATGCTCTCGGCGAGCGCCTTGGCATCGGCATAATCCTTCATGAAAGCCCCGCTCCCCGTCTTCACATCCATCACCAAAGCGTCCAGACCTTCCGCCAGTTTCTTCGATAAAATCGAAGCCGTGATCAAGTCCAGTGACTCCACTGTCGCGGTAATATCACGCGTCGCATAAAACCGCTTATCCGCCGGAGCGAGCGACGCAGTCTGCCCAATAATCGCCACTCCGCAGTCCTTCACGACCTTCCTAAAAAGCGCGTTCGAGGGCATCGTCTGATACCCCGGAATACTGTCCAACTTGTCCAAAGTCCCCCCGGTATGCCCTAAGCCCCGTCCCGAAATCATCGGCACAAATCCCCCGCATGCCGCCACCAAAGGTCCCAGCATCAGCGAAACATTATCGCCCACTCCGCCCGTCGAGTGTTTGTCGATCACCGGACCACCCAGCTCCGGCCACCCCAAAACCTCTCCCGAATCGCGCATCCCCTCCGTCAAGGCGACCCGCTCATCGAGCGTCATCCCTTGGAAAAAAACCGCCATCGCAAAAGCCGCAATCTGGCCTTCCGAGATCGACTCATCACCGATCCCCTTTGAAAAAAAGGCAATTTCCTCACGAGTCAAAATCTGACCGTCTCTCTTCTTCCGAATAATTTCTTGAGGAATCATGATCGTTTACTTGGTAAAGATTCCCGCAAGGAGAGGCCAGATTTGGCTCCCCGCCCAGATCCCAAAAATTCCGATAATCCCCTCAATAACCGGCGGAGCAGGCAGAGGTAACTTGAAAGCTGTGAAAATCAGGCCGACAATAAGTCCAGTCCCGAGAGATGCGAGTGCGAGTGTCATGCCCTAAACTCTCTCACAGATCAAAAACTCTCAATCTCAAATCACCGCTCGTTCTTTCCTCTTCCCCTCCGTCTCCCAACTCTTATTCTTCCGCCCAACAACTCCATGAAACTTTCCGCCCTCCTCCTCCCCGCCCTCATTCTCCCGCTCAGTGCCCAACTGCGCATCACCGAGGTCATGTCCGACTCCAACCACTCTGATCCCGACGCCGGAGGAGATTGGTTTGAAATCACCAACACCGGCAGTTCCGCGGTCGATGTCGCCGATTACAGTTTCGACGATGACAGTGCCACCGCAGGCGCTTCCGGCCCCTTCCCTCCCTATTCACTCGCTCCGGGAGCTTCGATGATCATCCTTGATGATGTCTCCGAACAACCTTTCCGCACGCTCTGGAATCTCGACGCCGGAATCAAAATCATCTCAAACTCATCTCTCAGCAACTTCTCTGGCTTCGGAAAAGGGGGCGACGGCGTCTTCCTTTTCGATGATGGTGGCGGTCAAATCGACTCCTACACCTTTGGAGCCGCCACCGAAGGCTTCAGTTTCGCGCGCTTTACCGATCGCACTCCGGTGCCAGGAGGCCTAAGCCGCGATGGTCTTTTCGGCGCTTACGAAAGTGATGATCCCTCCGAAGACGTGGCTTCCCCTGGACTCGCGCAAGGTCTCCCCGATCCTCTCCCCCCCTTTGTCACAGCCCCCTTCACCACGGCCGGCCTCGCCAATTCCAACCTCTCAGTTTCGGAATACCGCATCCGCAGCATCGACCCTAATCCCGGCGACACCATCACTCTCTCTGCGACCGAGACACCCGCCTGGCTCACCCTCACCGACCTCGGAGGCGGCCTTGCCAGCTTAGGCGGAACCCCACCCACCTCGGCCATCGGCACTCACGAGTTCGAAGTCACCGCCACCGACAACACCAACCGGTCTAGCAGCCAGGCCTACCGCATCAATGTCCTACCCTCATCCAGCCCCCTCATCCTCAACGAATACAACGCCGTCGCGGCCGATGAATTTCTCGACGGTGGCGACAAAGATGATGTCGACGCCCCCGCAGATCCCCGCCTCGGACGCATCCTTGGAAACGGCGGACCTTGGGTCGAATTTGTCGTCACCCAAACTACCGACCTCCGTGGCTGGACACTCGAAATCAAAAACGAGGACGACACCCGCACCCTCAAGCTCTCCGACCACATTGCCCTCAGTGCAATTCCCGCCGGAACCATCCTGACCTTCACCGAGAGCAAAGCCACCTCGCCCACCGCTTTCAACATCACCTCCGCGCTCAACACCTCCGGCTACACTTGGTCGAACATTTGGATGCACGACTCCATCCTCATCGATCAGGACAACAGCACCCATCCTCCCATCGCTGCCATCAACAGCAGCGACACCCGCTTCACCTGGAGTAACGCCACCGATGATATCACCTACGGGCCTTCCGGCGAATCCATCGCCCTCAAGGACAGCAACGGCAACGGCATCGGCGATGACCCCGTTTCTGTCGGCGGCACCGAGGTCTTCAAACTCGAAAGAGACCCCGCCTCCAATGTCACCCCACTCGACGTGAACTACGACGATAGCGGAACCTCCACCTTCGGCTCGCCGAACAAATGGACCGACAACACCATCACCCAAAGCTTCGCCGCTTTTGTCGCACCAACTCCGCCCCATTTCACCCTCTTACCACCGTCCAAAGCGATCCGCGGAACATACGTCGCTCTTATTGCAGATGTCGGTGCCCCTCTTTCCGTGATCAAGGCCCCCGATTTTTTGAGGTTTTTAACAGTTGAGGAAGGGGGAGGAACCGCCATTTCCAACAAGCGCCCGCTCACCTTCAACGACATTGGGAAATACGAAATCTCCCTCAGCGCCATCGTTGGAGGGGCCACCGGCTACCTCGTCTATGAACTCGAAGTCCTCAATCCCGCCCCCGCTCTCGTTCTCAATGAATATAATGCCGTCGATCCTGATAAATTCCTCAACGGTGGCATTCTCGTCGCCGATGGAGACGGAGGAGACGCTTCCGCAGACTCCCACTTCGCCCGCCTCGCCGGAAACGGGGGCAATTGGTTCGAACTCGCTCTCGTCGGAGATGGCGGGCCCGGCTTCACCGATCTCAACGGCTGGTCGATCGAAGTCGGCCGCATCGCCAACTCGGGAAAATTTGTCACCACCAGCTCCATCGGGCTCATCTCTGAACTTAGCATTTGGACCGACGTCCCTCACGGAACCATCCTGACCTTCGTCGATAACAACACCGCCGCGGGTGGACTTGATACCGAAGTCAACCGCGTCGACGAACTCACCACCCAAGGATACGCTTGGACCAATGTCTACCTCGGCGATCCCGCGGTCGTCATTGTCAACAATCCCACCAAGCTCGCGATCGATTCCAACAACACCGCCTTTCTCATCAAAGACGCCTCCGGCACCATCATCTTCGGGCCCGCCGGAGAAGGAATCGCTCCGCTCGATGGCGTGGGTAGCACCGAAATCTTCGAACTCGAAAATGATCCCTCCACCTCAATCTCCTCATGTGACGACTCCTCCGACAGTCAACTCGGATACGATGATGGCTCATCCAGCTCCACCTTTGGCTCCCCCAACCTCTTCGCCCCTCTCGGCGCAGCGGTGGATCGCGCTCAGGATTTTTCACCCTTCATCCTCACCCCTTTCCAAGTTTACCTCGCGAGCATCGGCTTCCCCAATGGCAATCCAACAGCAGATACCGACCGCGATGGATTCTCAAACCTCGACGAATACCTCCTCGGTGGAGACCTCCTCGACGCCTCCGTCTTCCCCCAGACAAGCATCGATCCCATCACCGGAACCGTCACTACCAACGTTCGCGTCAATGATCCCAACTTCGTACTCATACCGCAACGCAGCCCCGACCTCCTAAATTGGGTCTCCAACGAACTGCTTGTCGAAGACGAGGCCTCCCCTCTCGGCGCCGACTTTCTCCTGCGCAACTTCACCTACGATGGCGCAGGCACGCGGATGTTCTTCCGCGTTGCCACCCAGCCTGCTGACTAATGCCCCCGTCTCGCCTTCTCTGCGATGATCCATCCGCGATCATCGTTTGAGAGGTACCTTGTCGAGGTCTTGATAAGATTCCCATCTGGCTCAGTCAGCCAAACCGTGCCACTTTTTTCATCAAAACGGCTCAGCTTGGCAAAGACCAAGCCCCTGTCTTGGCCGATCCAAACACGATATCCTTTCTTCGCCATCCGGCGTTCATAGACGCCCCGATTGTGCTCAATCGTGAGCGCGGCATTTTTCAAGTTCCCCCAAATTTCCTTATTCTCTCCCCGGCTGTATCCCCTCTCCCGGGAATAAACCCCGCCATCGGGCTGGAGCACAATCAGGGTGGGATATCCCATGACATGATATTGCTTCTTTAATTTTTCGGCGTAATTCCGGCGCGTCACTTCATCCCCCTTCCTCCGGGTTTTGTTATCAACCCCGCCTGAGACATCGATCTTCAGACGGATGACATTCTCCTTGGCCCACTTTGCAAATTCATGCGTCGCTAAAAGCTCTCGGCTCAAGGTAACGCACATAGGGCTCGCGGGGGAACCCGTCCGCGTAAACCACATCAAAATAGGCTTTCCACTCCGCATCGACTCCCGGCGAGCCTCGGAATAGCTTGGCATCCAAGGGGTTTTCTTCGACGGCTTGTTCAGGAAAGCCTTCTTAAAGGGAATGTCGGCATTGGGATCGTCGCCCGAAGACCAGACGATGAGATGGTCGGGAATCAACTCCATCCCACCGACCGTAACACCCTCCCCAACCCTGGCCGGAAGAAAACCGGACTCGACGGGAGCCTCCTCGCTCACCGCCATATCCTCATTTGGCTGGTTCAATTTGGCATGGGGATTTCCACCAATCCCTCCACCACCACTGCCATCGGTGAACTTACTTTTCTTCGATGCCTTGGGCCGAATGAGGGGAACTTTCATGAGCTCAGCACATGAAGTCACCAAAAGAGCCGTACCACAGAGAAGCAAAAATGAACCTTTCATCACGGCGACGATAACACCAAGGGCAAGCCACGCAAAGCGAGCAATCAGCTCTCCTCATTTAAGAAAATCAAGCTAGACTTGATCAGCTCCGAATTGGCCAACCGCCACATTAATTCGAACCCCAGGGCGGCAATTCATTCTGCCCCATGCTTGTCTTAATCAGGTCGTTGGCCAAATTAAGAAACCGCTCACAGTCCGAGATCGAACCATCACCGAGTGCCCTTTCCCCGACCTCGATGACTTCCCCCTCCGGGCGGACCGACAAAAAAAGACGGCTCGTAATGAGCCGCCTTTTGAAAATTTGAATGACTCAACCAGAACTTAGTTCGAACGAACTTTTTCAAGGATCACTTGGTCACCACGCTGGAGAGTTGAACCCACCTTGACGCTGCCTGGCACAATGTCTGCCACCGCGCGATTTGCCTCGAGCTTGTAGATGGAGAGCTTACCCATGAGGCGACCGCTACGAACGACAAGAAGATCAGAGTCAGCCGTAATACCTGACTTCTCACCAGCACCGATGATCACGAAGTCCCAGTCGTTGTCGACGGCGGTGATGGATGCCTGGAAAGTATTCCCGCGAACGTTGTTGACGCTCTCTTCAACCTTACCTTCGACGCGGACGATATCGACTCCGTTCTTGGCGACGTCTTCCTTGAGTCTGATCTTAAAGTCCTCAAGTTCCCCGACCTCCGCAGTCAACTTCTTCTCTTGGTCTACCATTTCATTGAACTTCTCGGTCACTTGATCCAATTCGATTCCCGGAAAGAGCTCTTTGATCGCTTCGATCGCTTCGTCAGCTTCAGCTTCCCCGGCGACGACGACCTCAAGCTCATTGGCGAATTCCGCAAGCGTCCGCTTAAGCACCGTTTCATTAGAAACTGCCGTTTCAAGACCGATCTTACCCTCAGATTCTTCTTTGAGAGCAAGAGCACGAGCGTCAGTGGCCTCCCCCTGCTCTTTTTCCTTGTCAGTGATGTTCTTACTGAGCTCTTTGTTTGCCTTGACCAAGGTAATCCGATCCTCAACTTGTTGGGTGTAATTTGCCTTGGCCGTCCAGCCAAAGAAACCAGCCGCTCCAATAGCGAGAACTGAGAGAATGTAGAAAAGTGATTTCATAAAATGAGGTGTTCGTAGATTGTGGTGTGCTTGAAAAGGTAATGCTTACTTATTTTCGGTAACTTCGTTGGCGATGACTTTATCTCCGGCAGAGACACTCTCGCCTTCTTTGAGAGAGCTTTGAATGACATCTGCAGTCGCGGTATTTGCGGAAACAGCAGTGACATTAAGTTCTGCGATTTTTTCGCCACCGCGCATCACGGCGACCTTAGATCCACCGATCACGCCAACTTTCATGCCACCGTTAAGGGTGACCAATCCAAGAGAACTGGAAACAGAGCGAACGGTCGTCTTCATCGAGGCAAGAGAACGCCCTGAAGTAATGTTGCTGAGCTTCTCCTTGATCGCAGCCAGGCGAGTTGCCGAATTGGTCTTGTTACCGAGAAGCCGGGAATTTTCACCCTTGAGGATAACCACTTGGTTTTCCAGTTCCAGAATGGATGCTGTCGTGCGCTTAATCTTGGGCGCGAGATCTTTAAGTGGGCCAAGCTCCTGGAGCTTCGTTGTCTTATTATCAAGACGTTCAGTCGTGGAATCGAGCTTCTCTTTGCTTTCCTTGGACTCCAGAGCGATGGCTCCGTTTGCCTTCTCCTGAGCTTCCAGTTTCGCCCGATAGTCGTCGCGAGAACCGTTGGCAGTGTCCGTTTCTTTCTTGAGACCTAAAATGTCTGTGCGGAGCCCATCATAGTTCTTGGTGTTGCGAACACGATTGGCGTCCTCCAACTTAGTAACGTCGATCTGGGTTTTGAATTCTTCCTTATTCTTGAATGCCACGAAGGCAGAAAAGGCGAGAACGAGTGCGGTAAGTATACCAAAAGTATTAGCCATGTGATTTGTGTCGTTAGGTGGTGTTTGAAGTAACCTACCGATCCACCCCCGCATCAGGCAATCAGAAAATTCGATGAAAAATCAAAAACCTTGATTTCATTCCAAACTCTTCGACTCATCGCTTGCATCTGCAAGGGCAGGAGACAAGTTGCGCGCGTGTCGAGCGTCCTCAGAGTTCTTGCTTATTTAAAGCGATACCCCCTTTTGGGAGGTTCGCAGTTCCTGTGTGCCGCAATTATGGCCGGATCCGTGATCGTTTTTCCGCTGATCGCCGGGCACATTTACGATGTCGTCATCCCCTCGGGAAATGCCAATGGTGATTTCTACATGTGGATCGCGATCGCTCTCAGTGGATTTTTTCTAAAGGACGGGCTGAATTGCCTTCGCATCCTTCTCAATAACCACTTCGAGCAAAGTGTCATCTTCGACATCCGCTCCGACCTTTACAGCAAGATCCAACGACTTCCTCTGCGATGGTTCGATTCCCGCCGTACCGGCGACATCATGACCCGGGTCGTGGAAGATGTCACCGCGATGGAGCGAGTCCTCATCGACGGAATCGAACTGGGCCTTGTCTCGCTAATCCAAATCCTGGCCGTCGGACTGGTCATGTATTTCACCAACTGGGAGGTCGCGCTTTGGGCCTCGCTCCCCATCCCCTTTCTGGCCTTCGGGGCTTTCCTTTATTCGCACGATGCGCGGGACCGCTATAAAGAGCAACGGGACTCGGCCTCCGATCTCAATGCCCTCCTCCACGATAACATCGCAGGGATTCGTCAGATCAAGGCCTATGCCGCCGAGTCCGAAGAACACGCAAACTTTAACCGCCTCTCCGGAAGGATGCGCAAGGCCACCCTGCGCTTAATGAAATGGTGGGCCGTTTATTCTCCGGGAATGTCGTTCATAGGCATGATCGGTTACGTGCTCGTCCTCGCAACAGGAGGCATGGCCGTCATCAACGGAGAAATGACCCAAGGTGAGCTTTTCCAATTCTTCCTTCTTCTCTCCCTCTTCTACGAGCCCGTCAGCAAACTCCATCAGCTCAACCAGATGGCTCTTTCCTCACGTGCCGCCGCCGACCGGGTCTTCGAAATTCTCGACTCGGAAGACGAGCCCGACGCCGCCAGCGGAAACCCTCTCCCCCGCCCGGTCAGAGGCGCGGTCCAGTTCGATCAAGTCAGCTTCGCCTACGACGAAGACCAGCCGATTCTCAATCGAGTTTCTTTAAACGCCGAACCCGGCCAGACCATCGCCCTCGCCGGCTCCACCGGAGCGGGCAAGTCCACCATCGTCAACCTCCTCTGCCGTTTTTACGAATACGATTCCGGCTCGGTTCTCATTGACGGCAAGGAACTTAACACCCTCTCCAAAAACTCCCTCCGAGATGCCATTGGCTACGTCACCCAAGAGGCCTTCCTCTTCAACGGCACCGTCAAAGAAAACCTCGCTCTCGCCGACCGCAGCGCCAGCGACGATGACATTTGGAAAGCACTCGAAGCGGCCAAAGCAGCCGACTTTGTCCGAGCCCTCCCCGAGCAACTCGAAACCAATGTCGGCGAACGCGGCGTAAAGCTTTCCGGCGGAGAAAAACAACGCCTCTCCATCGCGCGCGCCCTTCTCAAAGACCCGCCCATCCTTCTTCTCGACGAAGCCACGGCCTCGGTCGATAACCAGACGGAACACCTCATTCAGGAGGCTCTCGATGAACTGATGAAGAATCGCACCTCCATCGTGATCGCGCACCGCCTCTCCACCATTCAGAATGCCGACCGCATCTACGTCCTCGAAAAAGGACAGGTGATCGAGGAAGGAACCCACGATGAATTACTCGAAATGGGCGGCCAGTTTGCAGAATTGGCAAACACCATCAAATAATCAATATTTATTGATAAGCAATCATCACGAAATTAATTTTTTAGAATTCCCAAAGGGTCACCTCTCAAAATAATAGAATTTTTTGTCCTGATTCGACAAAACCACCTCTCCCGCTACGTTTTTTAACCAGCACCTCGGTGCTGCCGGATTTTTTCCACCTTCGAGAGAAGGAGCCGGCTTTGTGCGAAGCGGCTTCGGATTGGTCTTCGAAGCCGCTTTTTCGTGCCGACAAGCCTCCCCTCTTTTGTCATACTACCCCCATGCGTCTCATCACCTGCGCGATCCTGCTCCCCCTCTCCTCTCTTGCCGCGGTCGATTTCAATCGCGACATCCGCCCCATCCTCTCCGACAAGTGCTTCCACTGCCACGGTCCGGACGAAGAAAAGCGCGAAGCCGACCTCCGCCTCGACTCCTACGAGGGAGCCACCGAAGGAGGCGAATTTGAAGTCCCCATCGAGCCAGGTAAACCAAATGAGTCCGAAGTCATCGCCCGTATCCTCAATCTGGATCCTGATGAGATCATGCCGCCGCCCGAAACTCACAAAAAGGTCACGGCCAAAGAACTCGCCCTCTTAAAAGAATGGATCACCCAAGGCGCACAATACGACGAACCCTGGACCTATAAATCCCCCGTCAACTCCCCCTCCCCCGAAGTCCAAACCAAAGACTGGCCCGTCAACTTCATCGACCAGTTCATCATCGCCCGTCTCGAAAAAGAAGCGATCCCGCCCTCACCCGACGCCGACCCCGTCACCCTCCTCCGCCGCCTCCACTTCGATCTCACCGGCCTCCCCCCAACACCTCAAGACCGCGACCGCTTCTTATCCGCCTTCAAAGCCAACTCGCAATCTGCTCTCGAAGCCGAAGCCGACCTCCTCCTCGCCTCGCCCGCCTACGGCGAACGCATGTCCATCTACTGGCTCGACCTCGTCCGCTTCGCCGACACCGTCGGCTACCACGGCGATCAAGATCACAACATCTCTCCCTACCGCGACTACGTCATCCAGTCCTTCAACGACAACCTCCCCTTCGACCAATTTACCCGTGAACAACTCGCCGGCGACCTCCTCCCAAATCCGACCCAGCCGCAAACCATCGCCACCGGCTACAACCGCCTCCTCCAAACAACCCACGAAGGCGGCCTCCAACAAGCCGAATACCGCGCCATCTACCAAGCCGACCGCGTCCGCAATCTCTCCGCCGTCTGGATGGGAGCGACCGTCGGCTGCGCCCAGTGCCACGATCACAAATACGACCCGTATACCGCCAAAGATTTCCACACCCTCGGCGCCTTCTTCGCAGACATCGACGACGAGCAACACTTCAAAGTCGGAACCAACTCCCTCCCCACCAAACGCCCTCCCGAAATCCCCTTCCTCTCCCAAGCCCAACGAACCCAGCTCGACTCACTCGACAAAAAGCTTGAGGACCTCTCCAAAGGAAACCGCAACGAGATCGCCCGCCTCATTAATGAATCAGCCGACCGCGCCAAAAAAGCCAAAGGTCCAAAAGAGAAAAAGAAATGGGCCGAGGGCCTCATCCGCACTAACGCCGCCCTCGCCAAACTCATCGCCAGCGACCAGCTCACCGACTGGAAAAAAACCGAAGCCCTCCGCAAAAAAGCCGAATCCTCCGGCCGTCTCACCATGATCACCAAAGCCCTCAAAACTCCCCGCATCTCCCGCATCTTCTCCCGAGGAAACTGGCTCGATGAATCAGGCGAAATCGTCCAACCCGCCGTCCCCCACTTCCTCCCACAAATCAAAAAAGAAGGTCGCCAAACCCGCCTCGATCTCGCCAACTGGCTCATCGACCCCAAAAACGGCACCGGCGGCCTCACCGCCCGCGTCATGGCCAACCGCCTCTTCTACCTCTTCTTCGGCACCGGTCTCTCCCGTTCCCTCGGCGACTTCGGCGGCCAAGGACAGCCTCCTTCCAACCCCGAACTCCTCGACCGCCTCGCTGTCGAATTCTACTCCTCCGGATGGGACATCAAAAAGCTTGTCAAAACCCTCGTCACCTCCCGCGCCTACCGCCAATCCTCCCTCGTCCCCTCCAACCTTCGCGAGCGCGATCCCTACAACGAACTCTTTGCCCGCCAAGCCCGCTTCCGCCTCCCCGCCGAGATGGTCCGCGACAACGCCCTCGCCCTCGCCGGCCTCCTCAACCGCGAAATCGGCGGAGCCTCCGTAAAACCCTACCAACCCGCCGGCTACTACCGCCACCTCAACTTCCCGGTCCGCAAATACAAGCAGGACACCGACAAGCGTATCTACCGCCGCAGCCTCTACATGCACTGGCAACGCCAATTCCTCCACCCCATGCTCAAAGCCTTCGACGCCCCCAGTCGCGAAGAATGCACCTCCGAGCGACCTCAATCCAACACCCCCGTCGCCGCCCTCAACCTCCTCAACGACCCCACCTTCATCGAAGCCGCCAGAGTCCTCGCCGAGCGAATCCTCAAAGAGGCCCAACCCAACGACCGACTCAACCAAGCCTTCCAAATCACCCTCAACCGCCCCCCAACCCCAGAAGAAAAAGCCACCCTCGGCCAACTCTTTACCTACGCCGAAGCCGACTTCAAAAAGAACCCCAAATCCGCTTCCGCTCTCATCAACATAGGCCAGACGAAATCCGAAACGTCGGACAATTCTGACCCGTCGGACAAGTCCGAAAAGTCCGACCTCCCCGACCCCATCCTCCTGGCAACATGGACCACCATCACCCGTGCCCTCCTCAACCTCAGCGAAACCACCACCCGCAACTAAGCTCTGAACAGTGAGATTTGAACACGACCAATGAACGAGCAAAGCACCACCCCACCCGATTTAGGCGAACGCTTGATCGAATACGCCACCCGCATCATTAGGGTCAGCGAGCAGTTGGGCAAAAGCTACGCTCAGCAACACGTCGCCAAACAAATCCTACGATCGGGAACTGCTCCCATGGCCCACCATGCCGAAGCACAATCCGCAGAATCCCCAGCCGACTTCGTCCATAAACTCAAAATAGGCCTCAAAGAACTCCGCGAAACACACCGCTGGCTCGAACTCATCCGCCGAACTCCACTCATCCAATCTCCCGAAAAACTCTTCCCCCTAATCGACGAAACAAACCAACTCGAACGCATCATCACCCCCTCAATCACCACCGTAAAATCCCGCCCAAAAAAATAACCCAAGCCCCTCAACCAAGCCCCCCAACAAAACCTTCAAAGTTCAAATCTCACTGTTCACCATGTTCGACCCCAATCAAAATTTCATTAAACGAAGAACCTTCCTCAACCAAGCAGGCCTCTCCTTCGGCTCCACCGCCCTCCTCTCCCAACTCCTCCAGGGCCAGGGCCTCGTTGAAAAATACCCCGGCCTTCCAGGATTCCCCCATCACAAGCCAAAGGCAAAACGCGTCATCTTCCTCTGCATGGCTGGCGGACCATCCCACCTGGAAACTTTCGACTACAAACCGCAGCTCGATAAACTCAATGGCAAAGCCATGCCCGAGTCCTTCACCAAAGGGCAACCCATCGCCCAACTCCAGGGAAAGGAACTCAAAGTCCTCGGCCACACCACCAAGTTCAAACAATACGGCAAGTCCGGCCAATACATCTCCGACTACCTTCCGCACCATCAGAAAATGGCCGACGACATCTCCGTCATCCGCTCCATGGTCACCGAGCAAATCAACCACGACCCCGCCCACACCTTCATGAACACCGGCACTGCCATCAGCGGTCGCCCTTCCATGGGATCCTGGATCAACTACGGTCTCGGCTCCGAATCCGAAAACCTCCCCGGCTTCGTCGTCCTCACCTCCGTTGGCGGTCGCAATCCCCAACCCATCGCCAGCCGCCAATGGGCCTCCGGCTTCCTCCCCTCGAAATTCCAAGGCGTCGAATTCAACTCCACCGGCGATCCCGTCCACTACGTCACCAACCCGAATGGAGTCGACCGCCAGCACCAAAAAGCTCTCATCAAAACGATTCAAAAACTCGACGCCCAACGCAACGAACTTGTCGACGATCCCGAGATCGCGACCCGCATCAGCGCCTACGAAATGGCCTTCCGCATGCAGGCCTCCGTCCCCGAGCTCACCGACCTTTCCGGCGAATCAAAAAAGACCCTCGAAATGTATGGCGCCACTCCCGGCGACGGCTCCTACGCTTCCAACTGCCTCCTCGCCCGACGCCTCATCGAAAAAGGCTCCCGCTTCGTCCAACTCTACCACCGCGGCTGGGATCACCACGGCGACTTGGACAAATATATGAAAGTCTGTTGCAAGCACACCGACCAAGCCACTTACGCCCTCCTCACCGACCTTAAACAACGCGGCCTCCTCGAAGATACCCTCATCGTCTGGGGCGGCGAATTCGGCCGCACCCCCATGTTCCAGGGCAAAGGCGGCGCCGGTCGCGACCATCACATCAAAGGCTTCTCCATGTGGATGGCCGGAGCTGGCGTCAAACCCGGCCTCAGCTACGGCGAGACCGACGAACTCGGCTACAACGCGGTCAAAGACATCGTCCACGTCCGCGACTTCCACGCCACCCTCCTCCACCTCCTCGGAATCGACCACCACCGCTTCTCAAAGAAATTCCAAGGCCTGGACATGAAATTGACCGGCGTAGAGCCGGCCAAAGTCATCAAGGGAATCCTTGCTTAAGCAAGTCTCTCGCGCTCCTCCACTTTGCAGAAAACCTTCGGAGCTCCCCAGAATTCACTCAGAATTGATCGGTTGAAGCTCAAGGTCGTCACTTCTCCTTGCGAGGAAACTACGGCATTCACTTCGCGTTCGAACCCTCCCTGATCGGTATCGAAATAAACTCCGTCTCTTCCACCGGGTCTGGAATTCGAGGTCAATGACATCTCTCCGGATTCCAGATCGTAGGAATAATCCGTGATGCGAAGATATCCCTCACCTGAGGGACCTCCGCATGGACTCGCGCCAGCGGCCAGGGCTTCGATCGTTTCAAGAGGGAGAATTTCATTCCAGACTGTAATTTCATCGAGACTACCTCATCGATCAAGCCCACGAAGTGAACCTCGCCGGTCGTTCCATTACCATTTTCTTGCCGTGCCCCGATGTCATATCGGGCGATCTGATTGTTTCTAGAAATTTCCATGTGTTCCGCAGTTTCTGATATTTCAAATACAAACCCTAAAGCTGCTTCAAAAACTCCTTCACCGAACCGATTTCCAAAACCCGCGCGGATCCCGTTTTTGAGAAAAGAAACAAGCCCGTCACCCTCCCCCTTTCATCCACCACCGGACCTCCCCGTTGCCCGGATCCTCCATCCAAAGCAAGTCGGCTTGTCGGTTGATTTTTCCAAATCTCCAGCGGAACCATCACTGCACCGGCAGCCGAGGAGGCGACGTTGCCACGAGCATCGGAAAACCCCAGCAAGGTCACCTTGGCTCCCGCTTTCACATCTGCCCGGTCTCCCACCGGCAAAATTTCATGCCCAGTCAGATCAATCTTCAAAGCCGCGAGATCATGTCGCGAGGAAAAGCCTAAAACCCTCGCCAGCAACTTGCGCCCATTCTCCAAAACCACCGTGACCGGAAGCGCCTTCCCCTCCGCATCGAGGAGCCCGCTCTTACACGTCATCAAATACCCGCCGGGCTTGTAGAAAAAGCCCGTGCGATGCCCGCCCGGAATGAGCACCCGAACGCATGCTGGGGCAGCCTGCCGGATCAGCGAAGCCGACGTGAGCGGTCGAAAAGAAGTCGCGGTCAAACTAGGATGCAAAACCCGCAGCTCCTTCGCCTTTTCCTCCTCGCCAATTTGCTCCCAAAAATGAATTGCCGATCCCGGAAACCCTTCCCCCCTCAGCCGATTCGCCAAATGCGCTCCCACCTGAAACCTTCCCATCTCATTCCCCGCCTTGCGATAAAGATCATAAGACAGATCCAGATCCCCCGCCTCTGCCGCATGCCGCGCCAGTGTCACCCACCGTTCCTGGTACTCCACCCGGGCTCGCAGAAACGAAATACGTAATCCATCGTACTTCAATGAAGGCTTCTCTACCCACGGAGTCCGCTTCACAAGCTCATACAAGACGTCTGCTAGAATTTGCAGCGGCTCCAACTCTTTCGAAAACTTCAAATCATCGAGCATCCCCTCAAAATCCGCCACCTCTCTTGCCCACGCCTTCGAAAGATCAGCTTTGGTTTGGATCGACTCCTGACGCAGCGCCTTCGCTTTGCCGAAGGCCACTCGAGCGGCGCTTCGATTGATCTTCCCATGGACGTTCGGCTTGAGCCACTTTCGCCCATTCTGATCCAGCTGCTTCGCCTTTACTTCCCGCGCAGCGGTCGCTTGCTTCTCCGCGAGCACGCGGTGCTCCGTCGTGTAAATTCGCTTCACACTCCGATGAACTTTTTTCGAAAGCGTCACCGTCCGCGCATCCCCATTTTCGATCAATTTCTCCAGCTTCTCCAAAGTTACCTTCGCCGTCTCAATCGAGGGATCCTTGAACTCCGCCACCACCGCAGCCAGCTCCGAACCCCGCAGAGCGGAGGTCAGACCAATCAAGATGAGAAAAAAACGGAGGGAATTCATGCAGACGCACAAGAGATGTGCACCAATCATGACGGATTTTCAATCAAAGCCATTCACCACGAACTCCCTGACTTTCGCGCTTGCCCATCCCGCCACTGCAAAGCACAACCTTCCTGAGATGTCTGGAATCACCAAAATCGCGATCATCGGAGCCAGCGGATACACCGGTCTGGAACTCCTCCGCCTCGTCTTTTGCCATCCCAAAGCCGAGGTCGTCGCCATCACCTCTCGTGCGAATTCCGGGAAGAAAGTAACCGAAGTTTTCCCACGATTCAAAGGACACCCCGGCACGGAAATTTGCTTCATCGAACCCAATATGGATGCTGTCGCCGCCACCGGAGCCGAGGTCGCCTTCCTCGCCCTCCCCCACGGAACCGCCGCCCCTTTCGCCAAAGATCTCCTCAATCGTGGCCTCAAAGTGGTGGACCTCAGTGCCGACTTCCGCCTCGATGACGCCGCCATTTACGCCGACTTCTACGACCAACCCCACCCCGCGCCCGAGCTCCTCTGCGAAGCCGTCTTTGGCCTCCCCGAAGTTTACGCGGCCGAGATCAAAACAGCCCGCCTCGTTGCCTCCCCCGGTTGCTACCCCACCTCCATCATGCTCCCCTTAATCCCTCTCGTGAGTGAGGGCCTCATCGATCACGAATCCATCACGGTCTCCTCGATGAGCGGAGCCAGTGGAGCCGGGCGCAAAGCCGACCTCTCTCTGATCTTCGCCGAGATCAATGAAAGCGTCCGCTCCTACGGCCTCCCCCGCCACCGTCACCTTTCGGAAATCGAGCAGGAACTCGGAAAAGCAGCCGGCGAAAAAGTCACGATCTCCTTCGTCCCCCACCTCATTCCCGTCACCGCCGGGATCTGTACCACCACCTTCGCCAAACTCACCGACGACTTCTCCAAAATTGGGAAAGCCCTGGAGCAGGCCTATTCCAAGGCCCCCTTCGTCCGGCTTCGCGGAGCTGGAGTCTCCCCCGACACCAAACACGTCACCGGCACCAATTACATCGACATCGGTTGGCACCACGACACCCGCACCGGACGCCTCATTCTCCAGAGCACCGAAGACAATCTTGGCAAGGGAGCTGCTGGTCAAGCGATCCAGAGTTTCAACCTTATGGTTGGAAATTTAGAAACTGATGGTTTGCAAAGCCTCTAGAACAACTCACTCTAACATGCCCGATGGATCTTCCCTACTCTAGAATTAAAGGCGGCGTTTGCGCGCCCCGCGGCTTTCAAGGCAGTGCCGTTTCGTGCGGGATCAAAAACCCCGATTCGGACCGTCTCGACCTCTGCCTCATCTATTCCGAACAGGAGTGTCGCTCCTTCGGGATGTTCACCCAAAACCGAGTTAAGGCTGCCCCGGTCCGGATTTCTCAAACCCACCTTCGTACCGAAAACGTCCGCGCCATCATTACCAACAGCGGCAATGCTAACGCCTGCACCGGCCCCAATGGTATGCGAGACGCCCGGAACATGACCAAGGAAACGGCCCGACTGCTCAGCATCAAGCAACGAGAAATCGCCGTCTGCTCTACCGGCGTCATCGGCCTCCCCATGCCCATGATGAGGATCGAGCCCCACTACGGGAGCTTGGTCGAAGGGCTGGATGCAAAGAAAGGCAACGACATCGCCCGCGCCATCATCACCAGCGACACTCACGAAAAGGAATTTGCGATCTCACTTGAACTCGAAGGAAAACGCGTCCGTATCGGCGGATGCGCGAAAGGTGCCGGGATGATCAATCCGAACATGGCCACCATGCTCTGCTTCGTCACCACTGATGCCGACGTCAGCCAAAACTGCCTGGAAGGCGCCATGGAGGAAGCGGTCGAAAACACCTTCAACCGTATTACGATCGATGGCGACACCTCCACAAATGACGCTGTCATCGTGATGTCAAACGGAGCCGCCGAAAACAAAACGATTCGACGTGGAAGCAAGGGCTGCGGGGACTTTAGCCATGCCCTACAATTTGTCATGAACAAGTTGGCCAAAGCAATCGTGCGCGATGGCGAACGCGTCACCAAGTTCGTCACCCTGCAAGTCAATGGCGCCCGCAGCAATACCGATGCCAAAAAAGTAGCCCAAGCCGTCGCCAATTCATCCTTAGTCAAGGCCTCCTGGAATGGTGAAGACCCAAACTGGGGGCGCATTATCCACGCCGTCGGCTACTCCGGCGCGAGCATCCGTGAAGAATATCTCAATATCTCCTACGGGGCCAAGCTCGCCTGCGAAGGGGGCATGCAGAGCAAAACCAGTCCCGAAGTGCTGCGTAATATCGTCAGCAAACCCGAGTTCAATATCACCATCGACCTCGGCCTCGGCGGAGGAAGTTATCGTATCTACGCCTCCGACCTCTCACCGGAATACGTCGATTTTAATCGCTCCGAATACGCCTACTGGAAGCAGGCAAAAAAGGACGGTCTCGTTTAAGCAAGATCCAGCGCCCGCGCTAAGGCACCAATGATCGCCTCACCCTCCTCGATCCCCACCGAGAGCCTCAGCAAGTTGGGCGAAACACCACACGCTTCCGCCCAGTCGAGTTCGAAGTAGTGCGCCAGCATCGTATAAGGAGTCGCCAAGGTGAACTCCGTCCCCAAACTTGGCCCCTTGCAAAGTTCCAGAGCATCATAAACCTTCGGCATTTTACGAGGCTGCTTCAGCGTGAACGATACCAGCCCCCCATAGCCCCCTTCGCTTCTGCGGATCAAATTATACTCATGAGGCGTATTATACTTCGGATACCACACCCGCCCCACCGCCGGATGCTCATGGAGGTAATCCGCCACCAATTCTCCATTGCTATTCGATTGCATCACCCGCGAGCGATAACTCTTCATATTGGAAATCAGCACCTTGCAATCTCCGCTATAAAGACGCGAACCACCATTGGTATCTTCACTCAGGAAAGAGCGGAACTCCGTCACCCACGGAGAGTCTTCATTGAGCGTGATCATTCCCGCCATGACATCGCCCACGCCTGAGACCCACTTAGTCAGACTCGTCGTCACCAAATCGGCGTATTTTAAAACTTCCAGATTCACCGAACTCGCCACCGTATCATCCACCACCAAAGGAACCCCGCCCTGACGGCAAGCCTCCGAGACCCGGGGAAGATTCACCGTCCGAAGCAGTGGATTACTGGGAACCTCACAAAAGACGGCTGAAAACTCCCCCTCCTGAATCCGACGCACCGCCGCATCGAAATCCTCCCCATCCGCATCATAAAGAAAGACCACCCCATTTCCAAAACGCTGTTGCACCTTCAAAGCATCCACATACGGAAACTCCAACTGCAACGTCTTCTTACTCGGAAAAAGATTCATCACGGCCCGATAAGCGGAAAAAATTCCCGCCATCCCGCTCTCGAAAATAAAATGGTCATCCAGCGCTGCTCCCGAAAACTCCGAAAGCTGCTGTTTTAAAATCACCGTCGAACTCCCCTCCGGCTCCTTGTCGTTAAGCAGATCCTCCGCCTGGCGGCTACTGACAATCTCGCCGGTAAAACGCCAATACTCCATCGCTACCCCAATCGCCGTCTCTGGAACAATGAGCGCTTGCATCCCATCGTCGTAACTCGCAATTCGCGTCGCCACCGCAATCTTACGTTCCACATACCGCTGAGCACCCTGCGCCGCCCTTTTATGAGGAAAAACGATGGCCCGCTTCCCGCTCTCTGCAATCTCCTCCGTCGCCTTCGCAAAAAGCCTCTTCACCAGCGGATGCAGAAAAAAGCGCGGGTATCCCGCCTCCATCTTCTTCATCACCCGATCCCGCCCCTCCTCATATCCGATCACCGAATCCCAAGTCGGCAGCGACACCGCACAAGCATGGGGGGTGTCAGGCATGGGGCGGCCCATCGACC
>JBLHUR010000061.1:0-31089 GCA_047629805.1 Akkermansiaceae bacterium
GGTCTTCGCTGGGAAACCGATCCTATGGGCTCCACCGGGTCGTGTATTCGGGAGTGCCGTCTTTTGCGATTCAGGAAATGAGGGCCAAGTCAGACGGATTTGAGTTGCGCTTCACGGAGCCGGTGGCCCCCGCCTCCGTTGTCGCGGCGGGAGCGCTCGAGATGAGTAGTTACACCTACGAATATTCCAAGCGATACGGAGGGCCGGAAATCGAGACCAAGGCTCACGAAGTCAGTGAAATCGAAGTTTCAAAGGATGGTTTGCGGGTGCGCTTCCGAGTGAAAGGGCTACGGCCGCTCTACGTGCATGAATTGCGAACCAAGGAGATTCAATCGGCCGAAGGGCGGGCTCTCGATCATCCGTCCGCCTTCTACACCTTGAACCGAATCCCGAAGTGATGATAGGAAGCTTCGCTCTGAAGTGACAGGGAAGGTTACTACCCGTTACCCCAAAAGAGCACCTCCCCCGGCCGCGATGATGACGAGGGCCCAGACGGGGATGAGTTTTTTGCGCAGGATGAGGAAGAGAATGGCAACGCCGAGGGCATCGGTCCAGCCAGCTACGGTGCCATCTCGGGCCATGTTGAAGAGGGCGATGCCGAGGACTCCCACGACACCGGCATTGGCCCCTTTGACGGCGCGTTGGGCCCAACGTTTTCCACGAAGGCGGCCCCAAATTTTCAGGGTGCCACCGAGTAAAAGCATGCCGGGAAGGAAGACGGCGATGAGGGCGGCACCTGCTCCGAGCCAGGGGTTGCCGAAGATGTTCGCTTTGACGCCGAGGAAAGCGGCGAAGGTGAAGACGGGGCCGGGGACGCCTTGGGTCGCACCGTAGCCGCCGAGGAAGACTTCTTTTTTCATGTAGCCACCATCGACCATACTTTCCTGGAGGAGGGGGAGGACGACGTGCCCACCACCGAAGACAAGCGAACCGGCGCGGTAGATTCCAGCGAGGGGGCCATTGCTTCCCATGGAGACGAAGAGGAGGGCGAAGAAGACAAGGAGGGCAAGCCAGCCGAGGAGGCCGCGTCCGGAGGTTTTTTCTTTCTCGATCTTTTCACCGGCGGAGAGGGTGAAGACACCCGCAAGTCCGGCGAGGGTGATCATGACGACGGTGACCCACGGGGCGGTGAAAAGCCAGAGAGCGACGAAGACGAGGAGGGCGATGACGAGGCGGCGGAGATCAGGCGCGAGGGAGCTGCGCATGCCGAGCCAGGCTCCGGCGACGACGGCGAGGGCTACGAGCTTTAATCCCCGGACGGCGCCTTCAGCGGGGCCGCTGTTTAGATCGTCTTTCATTCCCATGGCGACGAGGACGAGGACGATTGCGGAAGGGAGGGTGAAGCCAACCCAGGCCGCAATTCCGCCGAGAATGCCGGCACGTTCGTAGCCGATGGCTGCGCCGAGCTGGCTACTTCCGGGACCGGGGATGAATTGGGTGAGGGACATGAGTTCGCCAAAGCGGGACTCATTAACCCAGCCGCGACGGGCCACGTATTCCTCGCGAAAATAACTGACGTGAGCCACCGGGCCCCCGAATGAGGTGAGACCCAGCCGCAAGGCGACCCAAAAACATTCGAAAGCTGCATGCATGGTAGGAGGAAGAGAGCAAAAGTGGGGGATCTGTCAACTGCGTCCTTGTTTTTTTGGCTGGCGAATCAGGGGGCTCTCATGGATGGTTTCATTTATGAAGTGGATCTGCCTGATCGCCCTCTTTTGCGTGAGCTGCGGCTCGAACCCGACCGCCCGGCCCTTTGCTGCGCAGCTTGTGAAGAAAAAGGAGCCAGCCAAAGCCAACGCAGCTCCCGAGGAGAGAGCCGAGCAAAAGCAAAAGACTGATCCGGATCGCGCTGAGCCCAAGAGGAAGGCCTTGGCTGGAAAGGTGACCTTTCAAAATCTCAGTCAGGAGGAACTCGCCGCTTTCCGGGTGATTCCTGAGTCGGGGACTCAGTTGATCGCTCCTGAAAATACGAGCTACAATCAAGTGGACGGGTTTTGGTGGCGCGGGGGAAACCCGAACGAGTGGTTTAAAATTCCTGATTCGAGTGCGGCTTGGATTGGAAATGGAGAAGCCCCCGAGGATTTTGATCGTATTGCTCATCACGATGACTTGCGGGTTCACTACCGAAGTAGTGCGCTGCTGCAATTTGTGGGCACGATGAAGAATGGAATCAAGCACCCCGACTGGGTCCGCGATGCGGGGCAGACCAAGAGTCCGGTCCCATCTCCTTGGGCAGGCGAACTCTGAAGCCATCGAGAAATTTCTCCTTTTCCTTTTCCTTCCTTTGGTGGCCGAGGGAGAGTTGCTGCTGAATCAGGTTCAGGCCATCGGGATTCACAACTCCTATCACGTTGCGCCCTCGGCCGAGGGAATGGAAAGATTGGGCCTCTTTAGCAAGCGCGCCACTGAGGCTTGGGACTACTCGCGGGAGCTGCTGGATAAGCAGTTGGAAGCCGGATTGTGGCACTTTGAATCGGATGTTTTTGCTGATCCAGATCGAGCTGAAGGAGAAAGCGGATGTTCCGCTCGCTCCGAAAGCAGTTCTGTTCGATCGAAAGCAGATGGAAGAAGTTTTAAAAAGTTGAGCTTTGAGAAACAGAGCGGCTATCAGTGACCGCTTTAGGCGGTCCTCCTCTGGAGTGCGGGGAGCTTGCTCCCGCTTTTCCGGATGGCCGGTCGTCTCCAAAAACGGGGGCAAGTCGGCCCGCACTCCAAGGAGCTTTGCTCTCACGGCCGGCGGCTAAAGTGTGTTTGGAAACAGATGGCGGTTCTTGATGATTGGGGGAAACTTGCTACTGATCGGGCGTGCAGAATCGTTTTTACCAGGTTTTTGATACCGAACGGGCTTCCGGCTACGAGGCGACGGGGGACTTCCGGTCGCCTTTTCAGATTGATCGGGATCGGGTTCTGCACACTCCGGCCTTTCGGCGGATGCAGAGTAAGACGCAGGTTTTTTGGAGTGGAGAGTACGATTTTTATCGTACTCGACTGACTCACTCGCTGGAAGTGGCGCAGATTGGGAAATCGATCTGCCATTGGTTACGGCATTCGAGTGATTTGATGGAGGATGACTTTTTCATCGATGAGGATTTAGTGGAGGCGATTTGCCTTTCGCACGACTTGGGGCACCCGCCGTTCGGGCATGCGGGGGAACGGTCGTTGAATCATTTCATGGCAGAATATGGTGGCTTTGAGGGAAATGCGCAGACGCTGAGGTTGTTGACCGAGCGGATCTTTTCGCAAAGCCGAAAGGGGATGGATCCATCGCGGGCCTTTCTGGATGGAGTCTTAAAGTATAAGTCGTTGTGGTCGGAACTGAAGACGACAACGGGGAAGCTGCCGAAGAATCACTTTCTCTATGATGCTCAGGAAAAGCATTTGGACTGGGCGATGGACGGGAATGATTTTCCGGCCGAGCTGGTTCCGGGAAAGGAGCGGGATGGCTTTAAATCGATCGAATGCCAGGTCATGGATTGGGCCGATGACACCGCGTATTCGCTCAACGATCTCGCTGATTCGGTGAAGGCGGGATTCTTGACGGTGGATCGGATTGAGCGTTGGGCCGAGAAGAGGGGGCATGGAATTGGGGACGGGGAGCCGCTGGGGGATTTGTTGAAGGCGATTCGTGGTCAGCGAATTGAACCTTTTGTGGGGAAGCGGATCGGGAAATTTATTCAGTCGTCCCGATTGATCACGGCGACGAATTTCCTGAGCGCGACGAGTCATCGTTTTTCGTTGGAGTTGGTGATTGATGAGGCGGTGAGAGCGGAGAGCGAGCTTTTCAAGGATCTCGCTTTCGAGGTCGTTTTCCTGTCGCCTCAACTGAAGCAGCTTGAGCACAAGGGGAGCTACATGTTGCGAAAGCTTTGGGAGGTGATGGAGCAACGCTACGTGCTCGGCGAAACGATTGATGGGCAGGATTTCGCGTTGCTTCCAGAGGCGGATGCGGCGGAGATCGAGGCGGCGGAGACAGTCGAGAAGAAGGCTCGCTTGGTCTGCGACTTTTTGGCGGGTATGACCGATGGTTATGCGGCGAGAACTTTTCGGAGACTTTTTGAACCGGGATTTGGAAGTATTGGAGACTTGGTTGGATAGATGCGTTTGGATCGATTGGTGGGAAAGTGGGCCGGGACGGGGAAGCGGCGGACGCGTGAGCTTTTTGAAGCGGGGCGTGTTTTATTGAACGGTGAGATCATCGAAGAGGGAGGGGTTGCGGTCGGGAAATTCGACCGTGTTGAAGTGGATGGAGAAATTTTACAAGGCCGCACGCCGAGGTATGTCATGATGCACAAGCCGGCCGGAGTGGTAAGTGCGACGGTTGATGAGGAGCATCAAACGGTGATCGATTTGATCGAAGAGGAGTGGGCGGGCGAACTGCATCTTGCGGGGAGGCTGGATCGCTTCACGACGGGGTTGGTGATTTTGACGAATGACAGTCGCTACTCTGAATCACTCACCGAGCCGGATGAGAAGGTGGGGAAGCGGTATTTGGTGACGGTTGATGGGGTGATCCCGAAGAAGGCGGTGAAGGCCTTTGAGGAGGGGATGTGGTTTGCCAAGGAGAAGGTCACGACGGCTCCGGGGCAGGTGGAGTTGTTGGGGGAATCAGAGTGCCGACTGACGATCTACGAGGGGAAGCATCATCAGGTGAAGCGGATGTTTGCGCGGTTTGATCTGAAGGTTACGGAGCTCCATCGCGAGGCGGTTGGGGGCTTGGCGTTACCGGATGATCTGGTGGCGGGGGAGTGGCGGTGTTTTGAACCCGGGGTGTAGGAGGCCTCCAATTACGGCTAGGATCGATGGGAGGCACGCTGAAGTTCGCCCTCAGCGGACAAAGCAAGGACGATGTAAAAACCCCACGCGCTGCGTGGGGCTGGTATGAATTTGGCGGTTGGCCAATTGAGAATCCGTGGCTGGCCGAGTGAAGGCTGGCGCGATTCTTTAACTCCTTTTAGCGAGTGCGGCGACGTCTGCCGGTGCCTGCTCCGGCGACGCGGCCTCGTTCTTGACGTTGGCCACCGCCACCACCTTGGCCCTGACCTTGGCGGCCACGATTTCCGCCGCCACCACCACCACCGCCGCCACCACGTCGGCCACCGCCGCCACCTTTGTTGCTGCCGTTGTCGCGGGTTGATTCGCGGGCTTTGAGGCCGCGGGCGTGGAGGTCAGCGAGTTCCTCATGGTGATAGGGGTGGTCGAGATCGACGACGAGGGTCTTTTTAATGAGTTTCTCGATGTCCATGAAGAACTCGTGTTCTTCGGGAGAGCAATAGGAGACGGCGGAGCCCTCGGCCCCGGCACGACCGGTGCGGCCAATGCGGTGGACGTAGGCCTCAGCCTCGTTCGGGATGTCCATGTTGATGACGAGGGTGACGTCTTTGACATCGACTCCGCGGGCGGCGACGTCGGTAGCGACGAGGATGGGGAGGCGGCCCGCTTTAAATTTTTCCAAGGTGCGCTCGCGTTGGGGTTGGGAGCGGTTGCCGTGGATCGCTTCGGCTTCGAATCCGTGAGAGTTGATCACCTTGCAGAGCTTATTGGCACCGTGTTTGGTGCGGGAAAAGATGATGGTGAGCCCGTTATCCTTTTGATCGGCGAGGTGTTGGAGAAGGAGTTCCTTTTTGTCATCCTTGTCGACGAAGCAGATGCGTTGATCGACCTTCTCGGCGGTGGTTTGCTTGGGCTCGATTGAGACGTGGGCGGGGTTATTGAGAATGGTGCCGGCGAGGGTTTTAATGTTCGGCGCGAGGGTGGCGGAGAAGAAGAGGGACTGTTTTTTGCGCGGGAGGGCGGCGACGATTTTTTTGACGTCGCGGAGGAAGCCCATGTCGAGCATGCGGTCGACTTCATCGAGAACGAAGAATTCGACGGAGGAGAGGTCGATGTCGCCCTCGTTCATGTGATCGAGGAGGCGGCCGGGGCAGGCGACGAGGACGTCGACGCCTTGTTTCATGGCGCGGATTTGGGGGTTTTTACCAACACCACCGAAGACGAGGGTCTTGCTGAAGCGGATGTGTTTCCCGTAGGTCTCGAAGCTCTGTGAGATCTGGCTGGCGAGCTCCCGGGTAGGGGTGAGGACGAGAACGCGGGCGGATCTACGGTTAGGACGACGCGGGTCGTTGTGGAGGGCGTTGAGGATGGGGAGGGAGAACGCGGCGGTTTTTCCGGTGCCGGTCTGGGCGATTCCCATGAGATCTCCACCTTCGAGAAGGATGGGGATGGATTGGGCCTGGATGGGCGAAGGGACGGTATAGTTTTGCTCGGCGAGAGCACGTTTGAGGGGAGCTGCGAGGGCAAGCTCCTCGAATGTAGTCGGGGTCATTTTGTATTGAGGGGCCGGTGGCGCGTCTAAAAAATACGGGCCAGCAGGCGGGGCTCGACGAGGTGTTAGGATACCCGGAACCAGTCTCTCATCGACTAGATTGGAAAAGGGGGAGGGAGAACTTTTCTCCCAAGAACGGGATTTCATTAACCTGCTTTTTGGAGATGGCAAGGGTGAAATGGGGAAGGAATGGATAATTACACGATTGCTAGATGAATAATTGGGGGAGGTTTGTTAGTGTGGATCGGTGGGGGTTGGTGGCCACGGCCATTCAGGATATGTGCCGGTGCGTGTCCCGCCGACGCTTCGCAGCCAATGCCTGAACTCAGGACTCGAAGAACAAACCGCACAGTCGAGAGGGGTGAGGCCACTCGATAACTTTCCGTTCACGTTGGCCCCGGCACTGTGTAGTAGCTTTGCTGATTCTAGCTGATTGTTGGCGCAAGCATAACTGAACGGAGATTCGCCATCTTCGGATTGGTAGTTTACGTCCGCGCCGAACTTTATGAGAACACTGAGGCATTCCAGACTCCCTTCTGCCGCAGCCAATGAAAGCCAACTGCCCAATTCATCAAGATCAGGCGAGGGAAAAGTTAGGAGGATGTCCGTGAGTTTGCGAGGTTCGTCCTTGATGACAGCTTCTGAAATTTGAATGACGATATCATCGGGGAAGGTCATATTTCGATAAGGGAGAGGTTGAGGATTGCTCAGACTGAAGGACCCAAGGGGCATGCCATCTAAGCTCCGTAGGTTTGGTTGGGTGGGCTTTTACTCGAGGGCCCAGCGGAGGAGTTTTTCGGAGTCGTTCCAGATTTCGGCGGAGGTGGAGCCAAGGGCGACCGCGATGACGGCTTTACCGTTGAGGACTCCTGAGGAAACGAGGCAGCGGCCGGAGGCGCGGGTGGTGCCGGTTTTCATGCCGGTGCAGTAGGGGAGGCGGGAGAGGATTTTGTTGGTGTTGGTGAGGGTTTTGGTACGGCCGTCGGAGTAGTAAAAGACGTATGATTTGGTGCGCATGCATTGACGGTAAAAGGGAATTTTGGTGACTTCGCGGGCGAGGATCGCGATGTCGAGGGCGGTGGAAAATTGGCCTTCTTCGGTGAGTCCGTGGGGGTTTTTGAAGTGGGACTGGGTCATGCCGATGGAGCGGGCGGTGTTGTTCATGAGGTTGATGAAGGCGGCTTCGGTGCCAGAGACATCACGGGCGAGGCTTTTGGCGACGTCGTTACCGCTTTTGATGAGGAGGGCTTTGACGAGTTCGCGGCGAGTGTAGTTTTCGCCGGTTCTGACGTAGACTTTGGAAGGCTCGACGGCGGTATCGGAGGCTTGGATGGTTACGGGATCGGCTAGAGGGCCGGCTTTGACGACGCAGAGGGCGGTGAGGAGTTTTTGGGTGCTGGCGACGGCTCGTTGGGTACGGGCGTTCTTTTGGTAGAGGATGCGACCAGTGATGGTGTCGATAACGATGGCGCTTTGGGCCTGGATGGAAGGGGTGTTCACCGAAGGGAGGGACGGACGGACGATGGTGGGTCGGACGATAACGGGTTGTGCGGTGGGTGTGGGGGCGGGTGGGGCTTGGCCGGCGCTGCAGGCGGCGAGGAGAGCAGCGAGGGAGGCGGTGAAGATTTCGCGAAGTTTCATAGGAAGAGAATTGTCTGAGGGACTTTGAGTGGCAAGAGAAAGCCCGACTCCCTTTCAGAAGAAAGGAAGTCAGGCTAATAGGGGGGCGCATGCGTTGTTGTTCGCTGCGCCCATAAGACGGGAGGTATCTGAGCTTATTCGAATGAATGTGAAAAAAATGCTACCATGATTAACGCTCCAACTGACTTTTGGAAGGCGAGCAATCAACTTTGGAGAACTGAAGTCTGGTAAAAACGAGGATACTGAGAGCGTTTAGGCTTTTCATGGGATCTCTTTTTCCCAGATGCGAAGTTGGGAGAGGAGCTTTTTTTCGGTGGCTTTGTTGCGGGGGGCGTCGCCGTATTGGACGGCGTAGTGGTAGTGAAGGAGGTCTGAGGTGAAGGGGGGAGCGGTGATTTTTTCAAGGTGGGCGCGGAGGGTGCGGCCGGGGGGGATGGGGTGGCCGTGTGCAGTGCAGGCGCGGCGAAAGGCGGTGAGGTAGTTTGGCGGGTCGGGGAGGATGCTGAGGGCGGCGGATTGTTCGCCGGATGGGGTGGTGGGACGGCGGAGGAAAAGGGCGACGAGGAGGGCGAGGGCGGAGGCGATGCCGGCAAGGGTGGCAACTTTGAGGAGGGGGGCTAGGTCGGAGTCGGCTGCTTCTGTTTCGGGTGAATTGATGGGATCTAGGAGCGGTGGTGGTTCGTCGGAGTCGGCGAGGGAGGGTGCTCCTTCTTCGCGGGTGGCTGGGGTGGTTTCGAAGATGACCCAGCCATGGTCTGCGAGGAAGATTTCGGTCCAAGCGTGGGCTTCGCGGGCGCGAAAGACGAAGAGATTTGGTCCTTGGAAATATCGACCGCCGGACCAACCGAAGGCGATGCGGGAGGGGATGCCCATAGCGCGGGTGAGGATGGCGGTAGCGGTGGCGAAGTGGGTGCAGTAGCCGGTGCGGGTTTGAAAGAGGAAGCTACTGAGTGGGTCGGCGTTTTCGGGGAGGTTAACGTCGAGTGAGTAGGTGTAACGTTCGTGGAGGTATTTGCGGAGTTTGACGAGGGATTGAGTAGAGGGTGGCCCGAAGGTGGAGGCGAGGGTTTGGATTCTTTCGCGGAGGGCTGCGTCTTCAGGGAGGACGAGGTATTCGGGGGAAGGGGAGGTGCCCGGGGTGATGGGGGAGATGATTTGGTCGAAGGTGAAAAGGTTGGAGGTGGCTTGGTAGCGGAAGGTGTTTTTTTCAGAGGTATTGGTGGGGAGACGGAAGGTGGCGGGGGCGGTTTCGCGGAGAGAGGGGAGCTTGATAGAGGTGAGTTTTGGGAGGGTGACGGCGAGGGTTTGGCCGCCGGGATTGGCTTGGTGAGAGATGTCGTAGGTGACTTTGGTGCCGGTCTTATGTTCCGGGAAGATGATGGCTTCGCCGGTGGCGCGGAGGGTTTTTGGGATTGCGGCTTGGGGTGACCATGAGCCGTTGCTGTAGGTGGCGAGGGTGAAGCTGCGTAGGAATCGGTCGGTGAGGAGGAGGCTTTGGGCGTCCGTTTTGGTGTTGGGGAAGAGGTAGACCTCGGGTCGATTGGAGGGGATGACTTTGTCGCTTTTATTCAGCGAGCGTGAGCCGGGGCCGGAGAAGAGCCAGTTTGACGTGACGCGGTTTCCGCCGAGGCCGGGGGTGGTGGATTCCTCCGAGGGAAGGGAATCGGAATCGTCGCGGTAGATTTCGGGGTGGAGTGATTCGTCGAGGTCCAGGGCGAGGTTCTCCGATTTGGAGGGGGCGAGGGAGAGGAAAACGAGGAAGAAGCACTCGACGAGGAGGACGGCGATGCCAACCGTGAGGTAGTCGAGAGGGCGGGGTTTGCGAGCGGAGCGGGCGAGGGTGGAGGTGGGTTTTTCGGGCCGGCCCCAAAGGGCGAAGGCGAGGACAAGGGCGGAGACAGCGAGGCAGACTCGCATGATGGGATGCCAGTTTCCCGGCCAGCCGCGCAGGAGGGCGTAGCCTGCGATAATGCTGAGGATGAGGAGGAGGGATCTCATGTTCGGCGCGGACTTTAAGAGGTGGCGTTTAAGCTGTCGAGCGCGTCGAAGTAGGAGGGGAAGGATGGAGTCCAGCCGGTGGCTCGGATTTTGGCGTTGAGGACTTTTTTATGAGTCCAGGCACGCTTGCTGGAGAGGTTTTTTTCGCCGATGGGTGGGAGGGGCTGTTTGAAAAAATCGGCGAGGCCTTGGTAGCATTCGAGTTGCGTGATGGGGCGGTCGTCGGAGACGTTGAAGGTGCCGGGGTGTTTTTGGGTGGCGAGGTGGAGGGCGGCGGCGGCAGCATCGATGAGGTGGATTTGGTTGAGGATGCGTTGGCCGGATTCTTCGATGATGGCGGAGTGGTCGAGGAACTTGCGGAGGACGACGCTACGGCCGGGTCCATAAAGTCCGGCGAGGCGGGCGATGGTGCCACCGGATTGCAGGACGATTTGCTCGGCTTCGAGGAGGAGTTGGGAGGTTTCGCGGATGGGAAGAGTAGGGGATGATTCATCGACTTCGGAGCCATCGGTCTGGTGGTAGACGGAGGTGCTGGAGGTGAGGGTGAGGTGGGAGTTGGGGAAGGATTGGAGGAGGTTTTTGGCACCCTGGATGAAAACGGCGCGGTAGGCCTCGGGGCCACCCCGGCCGGAGGAGGCGCAGTGGATGATGAGGTCGAGCGAGGGGTGTTTTTTAGCGAGTTCGGCAACTTGGGTGGGGTCGGAGAGGTCGCAGGCTTCGTGTGATTCGTCGCCGGATTTTGTGACGGTGATGACTTCGTGATGTGGCGAAGCGAGGCGGGCGATTTCGGTGCCGAGGTATCCGGCACCGGCGATGAGGATTTTCATGGTTGAGAGTAGTAGCGGGTGACGCCATCGGCAACGGCGCGGGCGTAGCCGCGGTAGATTTTTTTAGGATCAGTGCGGAAGGCTTCGATGAAAGGCGTGCTATTCATGACGAAGGGTTCCATGAAGATGACGGGGCACTGGTAGAGTCGATTGGCGAGGAGATTACGGGCCCAGAGGTTGGGGTGCTTGGTGAGGTTTTTAGAAGTCCGAGAGTTCCTAGAGTAACGGTAAGGAGGGAGAGAGACGAGTTCGTTGAAGGAGGCCGCGACTTCGCGGGCGAGGGGGATTTCTTCTTCGATGGTGCCGGCGAGAAGGCGCTGGAGCATTTGGAATCGTTCGTCTTCGTGCGCGATTTCTCCGGCGGTGTAGGTGCCGTTGAGGATGATGTGGAAGTGTTGGAAGAGTTCGGGAGTTTTGGAGGCGGTGCCGTTGAAGTGGAGGCAGATGACGAGGTCGGGCTTGATGGTTTCGTTGACGAGCTTTGCGCGCGCCCGGATCTCAGAAGTGCGGTAGAAGAGGCGGGGGTCGGGGAAGCTGGCGGCGCGTTTTTCGGTGACGGGTTCGAGCCGATCGCGAACGAGGGTGACGGTGGCACCTTGGGCTTCGAGCATGGGGGCGAGAAGCTGGGCGGTGGCGAGAGTCATGGTGCCTTCACGGATGGTGACGTCATCCCATTTGAACTCGCGGGCCTCGATGTGGGCGTAGTCTCCGCCGATGTGGCCGGGGTCGAGGGCGATGTGGAGTCCGGATAATGGGAGGGCGCGGGAGGGGGAGAGTGCGGCACGTGTTTTCCAATCGAAGATGGCTCCGGGGGCGGGGAGGTCGGATTTGGAAAAGCGAAGGGTGAAGCCGCCGAGGTTGGCGAGCCTTTTTTCATCGTCGATGGTGATCCATTTTCTCCATGAATCGTCGCGGGAGTAGATGTTTTCGAGACGATTGCGGAAGGTATCGAGCGAGAGGGTGTCTTGGAAGCGGTCGAGCTGGGACCAATCGGGGGAGAGGCCGAGTTCGGCGAGATCTGGGGTGGGGGGATCAGGTTGAGCTTGGCTGGGTGGCTGAGTTGGAGACGGCCAAAATACGAGGGCTAAAATGACAACGAGGAGGGGGGCAGCCAAAAGCAAGAATTTGGTGCGTGAGGGACGGCCTTGAGACATGGGATTTTAAAAGGGCTAAAAAACGATTTCCGGTAAGGACTTATTGGCCTGAGATGGTCTGAAGATCAAATGACATCGTTGTATTTTTCGATGGCGGGGATTTGTAATGATGGGTTGTTGGGGTTTGTTTTTTTGGTAGGGTGACGGCAATGAGTAAAAAGATGTTAGTGAACGGAGCTTGGGTTTTGCTGGCGGGTGTGGCGTTTCTTTTTGGACGGAAATCTGGGGCAGAGAGTGATGACTCTGGAGGATAGCGATGCTCGGAATCGGGCAATGAGGGATTCGCTCAGGGAGTGGTCGCGAAAGGATCTGGATGCCGCCGGGGAATTTCTGGCGGGGCTGGAGGCGGGGGCGATGCGGGATTCGGCCGCGAGTCAGTATGCGCGAGATGTGGTTAAAGAAAATCCGGCGACCGCGATGGAATGGGCGCAGTCGATCGGGGACGAGGGAATCCGGATGGAGAGCGTGGTCGGGACGGCACGGCACTGGCTCCAACGAGATGAGGACGCGGCGAGGGAATGGCTGGCGAATGCGGGCTTGTCGCCTGAGGTGGTGGAGCAGATCAATAAGTGATGAAAGCGATGGGGATTTGATCGGGGAAGTCGGCCACCTTGATTTCGAGGCTTTTCAGTTTGGCGGTGAGGATTTAGAAAACTCCCGAACGATATGATGAGGATTTTATTTTTAGGAGATGTGGTGGGTTCGCCGGGACGTAATGCGGTGATTTCGAATCTTGCGGAGATCAAGAAGGAGCATGAAGTGGACTTTATCATCATCAATGGTGAGAACGCAGCAGGGGGGCGGGGGATCACGCCGAAGATCTGTATTGATCTTCTCCGGGCGGGGGCGGCGGTGGTGACGACGGGGGATCATGTTTGGGATCAGCGGGAGATTTTGGATTACTTTCCGACGGAGCCGCGCTTGCTGCGGCCGATTAATTTTGTTGATACGCCGGGGGCCGGGTCAGTTGTTTTGGAGACGGCGAAGGGGAAGGTTGCAGTCCTAAACGCGATGGGGCGGACCTTTATGAATCCTCCACTTGAGAACCCGGTGACCCTGCTTGCGGCTGAAATTTCTCGCCTGAAGGAAGAGGGGGTGAAGATGATGGTGGTAGATTTTCATGCGGAAGCGACTAGCGAGAAAATCGCGATGGGGAGAGCTTTGGATGGCAAGGTTTCCCTCGTGGTGGGGACTCACACTCATGTGCAGACGGCGGATGAATCGATTTTTCCGGGTGGAACGGCTTACCTGACCGATGCGGGGATGTGTGGACCTGATGTTTCGATCCTGGGTCGCGAAGTGGACTCGGTGGTGTGGCGTTTCCGCACGGGCTTGCCGACCCGCTTGCCGGTGGCGAAGGGGCCGGTGCGCTTATGTGGGGTGATTGTTGATCTCGATGAAGAAACGGGAAAGGCGAACGCAATCAAGCGGTTCTCACGCTTGATTGTGGAGGAAAGTGAATCCGATTAAGAAATCAGTTAGCTTCAAAGGGACGAGAGGTGCGCTGGAATGCCCTCAAATAAAGGCTTTGGGCGAAAAAAACTTTCTTTTGAGAATACTTTTGACAGAATGGCCGACTTTGCTAGTTTGCGCCCCGTTCTCAGAAGCAGGGCGAGGAAAGGAAAAAACGCTAATTTAACAAGCGTTTCCGACGATCCTCAGCCAACTTCTGATTGCACTCATAAACAACTCTCTGGTTCTGCTTTTGTAGCTCAGGGGTAGAGCGCGTCCTTGGTAAGGACGAGGTCGTGGGTTCAATTCCCACCAAAAGCTCCAGAGAGATGTGTGAGACGACCCAAAACCAGCTAAAACCAAATCAACCAATACAATGGCTAAAGAACAGTTCGAACGGAACAAGCCTCACGTCAACGTCGGCACTATCGGTCACGTTGACCACGGGAAGACCACCCTCACCGCAGCTATCACCACTATTCTTGCTGAGGCAAATGGCGGCGAAGCAAAAGGATACGCCGACATCGATGCCGCTCCCGAGGAAAAAGAGCGTGGTATCACGATCTCCACTGCTCACGTCGAGTATGAGACCGCTAATCGCCACTATGCTCACGTTGACTGCCCAGGTCACGCTGACTACGTCAAAAACATGATCACCGGAGCTGCCCAAATGGACGGTGGTATCCTTGTGGTTTCTGCTGCTGATGGCCCCATGCCTCAGACTCGTGAGCACATTCTGCTTGCTCGTCAGGTTGGAGTGCCTGCGCTTGTCGTTTTTCTTAACAAGACCGATCAGGTCGATGATGACGAGCTTCTTGAGCTCGTTGAGATGGAGGTGCGCGAGCTTCTCGGCATGTATGAATACCCTGGTGACGACATTCCTGTCGTTAAAGGTTCCGCTCTCAAGGCGCTCGAAGGAGACCCTGAGCATAAGGAGGCAATCCTGAAGCTTATGGAAGCTGTCGACACCTACATTCCTTTGCCTGAGCGCCCAGTTGATCAAGACTTCCTCATGCCTATCGAGGACGTGTTCTCGATTGAAGGACGTGGAACCGTTGCGACCGGTCGTATCGAGCGTGGCATCATCAAAAAGATGGGTGATGTTGAGATTGTGGGTATCCGCGACACTCAGAAAACCACCATCACGGACATCGAGATGTTCCGTAAGCTTCTTGACGAAGGTCGTGCAGGCGACAACGTCGGCCTTCTTGTCCGCGGACTTAAGAAGGATGACCTCGAGCGCGGCCAATGTATCGTGAAGCCCGGTTCTGTGAATCCGCACACAACTTTCACTGCTGAGGTCTATGTCCTCTCGAAGGATGAAGGTGGACGTCACACTCCTTTCTTCAGCAACTATCGCCCACAGTTTTACTTCCGCACGACTGACGTAACTGGATCCATGACTCTTCCCGACGGTGTCGAGATGGTGATGCCTGGTGACAATGTCAGTCTCACGATTGAACTCATCACTCCTGTCGCAATGGAGAAAGCCATGCGCTTCGCGATTCGCGAAGGTGGCCGCACTGTTGGTGCAGGTCGCGTCGGAGACATCATCAAGTAATCTTGATTTATTGACCGGTTGGTTTTTCCTAACGGTAAAGCAACCTGTTGGCTGGTTTTACGGGGGCATTCCTAAAATAGGAATGCCCCTCAGTCGCCTCAAAAAACAAACGCTCTTAAAGTAAAAGGACAGTAGCTCAATTGGTAGAGCATCGGTTTCCAAAACCGAGGGTTGCAGGTTCAATTCCTGTCTGTCCTGCCACTTTTCCCCCACATTTCAAAATGTTCCAAAAAATCTTCAAATTCATCGGCGAGGTCAAAACCGAGCTTCGTAAAGCATCCTGGCCGTGGGAATCCGATCCCAAAGTTCGCGGGTTTAAGAAATACAAGGAACTCATCGACTCTACCGTCGTTGTTCTCATCGCGATCATCCTGCTTGCGGCATACGTCGCCCTTTGGGATCTCATTCACACCCAAGCTGTGACATTCCTCGGAGGTTTGGCCAAGTAAGTCCCAATTCTCTATTCACTTTCGTTTCACTTTTAAAAGAAACACATTTTTCAAATGCCCCGTATTCCCGATCCCAAAGACCAGTGGTATGTCGTTCACGTCCTTTCCGGCCAAGAGGCTAAAGTGAAAGCTCGGATTGAGCGTCTTGTCGAGTCCGAAGAGCTTGGCGACAAGATCTTCAATGTTCTTGTTCCTACTGAATTGGTTTCCGAGGTTCGTGCAGGCAAAAAAACCGAGGCTAAGAAAAAATTCTTCCCCGGTTACGTCATTATCAACATGCATCTCCTCGATGAGCACAATGATGTGGTCGATGACACTTGGTCCTTCATGCAGCAGCTTGATGGTTCCATCGGATTTGCGGGTGCTAAGAATAAGCCTATTCCAATGCGCCCTAAAGAGGTCGCAAGCATGCTCACCCAGATTGAGGAGCGTGAAGGCAGCGTTCGCCCCTCCATCGAGTTCGAGGTGGGGGACGAGGTCAAAGTTTCCGACGGACCATTCGAGTCTCAAAACGGAATCGTCGAGGAAATCGACCCGGAACGTGGCAAGATGCGCGTTGCGGTAACCATTTTTGGCCGTTCAACTCCCGTGGAGTTAGAATACTGGCAAGTTGAGAAGGCCTAATTTTTGTATCGAAGCGGTTTCATCTTGACTTTCTTCGAAATTTCTCCCCACACACATCTCGTCGTTCGCGGCAAAACTCCATTTTCATCACTTTAATACCATGGCCAAGGAAGTAAAATCAGTCCTCAAACTCCAGATTCTAGCTGGACAAGCCAACCCTTCTCCTCCCGTCGGACCTGCTCTAGGTCAGGCTGGCGTGAACATCATGGGGTTTTGTAAGGAGTTCAACGCTGCGACCCAGTCGTCTGCCGGAGATCTTCTCCCTACCGTTATCACGGTCTATAAAGACGCGAGCTTCACGTTCGTGACCAAGCAGCCACCCGCAGCTGTTCTTTTGAAGAAAGCAGCAGGTCTCGCTTCCGGTTCCGCTGAGCCTAATAAGGAAAAAGTTGGTAAAATCACGAAGAAGCAGCTCATGGAGGTAGTGGATCGCAAGATTGTTGATCTTAACACCAGTGATCCTGAGCAAGCAGCCAAGATTCTCGCCGGCACTGCGATGCAGATGGGCCTCGAGATCGAGTGGTAAACAAAAAGATTTCAACAGCAGGAGGGGAGGCGAATTCACGTTTCTCCGCCCGCACTGCAAACAAAACAATGAATAGCAAAAGAAGCAAAAGATACGAGAAGGCCGCGGCACTCGTTGAAGAAGGGAAGACCTATTCCCTCAATGAAGCCGTCACTCTTCTGAAAAAATTTCCAGCGCCTAAGTTTGACGCTACGGTCACTCTTTCGGCTCACCTTGGTGTTGATCCTCGTAAGAGCGACCAGATGGTTCGCGGCTCAGTCGCTCTTCCCCATGGAACTGGTAAGAATGTCAAAGTGATTGTCTTTGCCACCGGAGATGCCGCCAAGGCTGCGACCGACGCTGGTGCCGATGAGGTGGGATTTGAAGATCTCATCAAGAAAGTCCAGGGGGGTTACACCGACTTCGATGCTGCCATTGCTACTCCTGACGCCATGACCGAGGTTCGCAAGATCGCTCGTGTTCTTGGACCACGTGGCCTCATGCCTAACCCCAAGACTGGAACAGTCACCGACGATACTGCTACGGCCGTGAATGCGGTGAAGGCTGGTCGGATCGACTATAAAGTCGACAAGAGTGGCAATATCGCTGCTGCTTGTGGAAAAATTTCCTTCTCTGAAGATAAGCTTCAGGAAAACCTCGCCTCACTTGTCGATAGTATCGTGAAGGCAAAGCCTGCCTCCGCTAAGGGCAACTACATCCAGAGTTTCACTCTCGCGGCTTCCATGTTGCCCGGCGTGTCTCTCGACATCTCTTCTTACATCGCTTAAGCGAACACATACCATGAACCCAGATAAGAAATTTATTCTCGACGAAATCAAGGGACGTGTCGACGATTCGGCCTTCGTCCTCGTGGTTGACTACACAGGAACAACCGTTCCTGAGTTCAACGAGCTTCGCGGTCGTCTTCTTGAGCAAGGCGCTGAGTGTCACGTTGCTAAAAACTCCTTCATGAAGCGCGTCCTTTCCGACGCTGGTCTTCCTGACCTTAGTGAAGACCTTGCAGGTCAAACTGCTTTTGTGACTGGCGAATCCGATGTGTGCGCGGTTGCGAAAGTGGTCGCTAATTTTGAAAAGGAATTCAAGAAGCCAGAGATCAAGGCAGGTATCCTCGATGGCGCTGTCTTGAGTGCTGATGAAGTGAAGGGCCTCGCTGCTCTTCCTCCACGCGACGTCCTTCTCGCCCAGCTTCTTGCTACGATCAATGCTCCTGCGACCCATCTGGTCCGCGTTGTCAACGAGCCTGCCGCGAGCATCGCCCGCGTCATCAAGGCGAAATTCGACCAAGGAGAATAACAAATTTGAACGGATGGTCCGACCGGATCTGCTTTGCAGGGAAGGAAGGGCTTGGAAAAAAAACTGGTTCCTCGTCGGCCTTACGGCAGTAAAGCTGAAATGGTTGGATAGCCCCGATCGCGACGATACCGACAAAAAAAAATACAATGTCAGACATTACAAAAATTGCAGAGGAGCTCGGAAAGCTTACCGTCTTGGAAGCAGCCGAATTGGTTAAAAATCTTGAGGAGGCGTGGGGCGTGAGTGCTGCACCTGCTGCAGGAGTCGCAGCGGCACCTGCCGCTGATGCCGAGCCAGCTGAGGCTCAGACCGAATTCACCGTCATGCTTGTCGAACAGGGTGGTAACAAAATCTCTGTCATTAAGGCAGTGCGTGGAGTTGCTTCCGGACTTGGACTTGCAGATGCCAAGAAGCTCGTCGAAAGTGCCCCCGTGGCAGTTCTCGAAGGAGTCAGCAAAGACGATGCCGAAGCCGCCAAGGCTGCGCTCGAGGAAGCTGGAGCCAAAGTAGAGCTCAAGTAACAATCTCCGGATTTCACCCAACTTCGACCTTCGGGTCGGGGTTGGGCCCGGCCGGAGGAGAGTCTTTATCGACCCGAATTTGACCCAAATTTTACATTTGGGATTTTTCGTCGAAAGTGATTCCCCTCCGTTCGTGCCCACTCTCACACGTAGTCACTATCGGAAATTGCAATTCCAGACCCAGAAATCCCGCCAAGTCTCTCATGATCGAGTTGATCGTGTTTGCTTGGCGTAAACTCTCATCCGGATCCTAATATTATGTTGAAGCGAGAATACTTTGGAACCATCGAGGAGGTCATCGAACCACCTAACCTGATCGAGGTGCAGTCCAAGTCCTATGAGGACTTTCTGCAAAAAGACGTGCCGCCCTCCAAGCGGATAGAAAGTGGCCTCGAGGCTGTTTTTCAAGAGGTCTTCCCAATCAAATCCTATGACGAAACCATTGAACTTGGTTTTGTTTCCTATGACATTGAGGACTCGAAGGCGAGTGCTCTTGATGCCTTGAGGACCGGCGAGACTTTCTCGGCCGCCCTTTACGTCACCTTCAATTTGAAGGATGACACAGGTACCAAAAAGGAGCGAGTTTACATGGGGGAGCTTCCCATGATGACGCGTCGCGGCACCTTCGTGATCAACGGGGCTGAGCGCGTGATCGTTTCTCAGCTACACCGCTCACCCGGTATTTGCTTCGAGAAGTCCGTTCACCTTAATGGTAAAATTCTTCACAGCTTCCGCATCATCCCAGACCGCGGTTCTTGGCTTGAGGTTCAGTTCGACACAAATGACCTCGCCTACGTCTACCTCGACCGTCGTCGTCGTCGTCGTAAATTCCTTGTCACTACCTTTCTCCGGGCCCTCGGTTACCCAACTGAGCGTGATTTGGTCTCCAACTTCTACAACATCCAGAAGCTCAAGATCAGCGAGAAAATGGATGAGGAGTCCCTCGCGTCTCTCATGCCTTTCGAGGATATCTTGGATGGCGAAGTGGTTGTGGCCCGTGCCTACGAACCTCTCTCAATCGGAGTTGTTCGCCAACTTGTCGCTCTCGGCCAGAAGACCGTAGACATCATCGATGCCAGCGAAGACGAGATTCTCGTCAAGTCACTCAAGAAGGACCCCGCTCACGACGAAGAGTCCGCTCTAAAGGACATTTATCGGAAGCTTCGCCCCGGCGATCCTCCGACTGCTGCGAATGCTCGTGCACTGCTTAAGCGCCTCTTCTTCGATCCTAAAAAATACGATCTCACTCGCGTGGGTCGTTATAAGATCAACCAGAAGCTTCGTATCGATGTTGACTCCAACGAGCGCATCATGGTCGGCCAGGATTTCCTCGCTGCCACCAAGTACCTCCTCGGACTTAAGAAAGGAGAGGGGATCCTCGATGATATCGACCACCTCGGCTCTCGTCGTGTTCGTGCTGTCGGCGAGCTCCTCGCCAACCAGTGCCGCGTGGGTCTTGCCCGCACCGAGCGTTTGGTGAAAGAGCGTATGACTCTCTTCGATGTCAACATTGAGGGAATGACACCTCAGAAGCTCATCAACCCGAAGGCTCTCAGCGCCGTGGTTCGCGACTTCTTCGGTCGTTCGCAGCTCTCGCAGTTCATGGACCAAACCAACCCGCTCGCCGAGCTCACCCACAAGCGCCGTCTTTCGGCTCTTGGACCTGGTGGACTCAATCGTGACCGTGCTGGTTTCGAAGTTCGAGACGTGCACACTTCTCACTACGGACGTATTTGCCCAATTGAGACCCCCGAGGGTCCCAATATTGGTTTGATTAACTCGATGTGCACCTACGCTCGTATTAACGAGTTCGGATTCATTGAGACTCCATACCGGGTTGTTAAAAAAGGAAAGGTCTCTAATCAGATCGAATACCTCACGGCTGACCAAGAAGAGGGCTACCTCATCGCGCAGGCCAACAATGCCATCGACAAGTCTGGAAAATACCTGAACGAACGTATCACCGCCCGCGAGCGTGGGGAATTCCTTGAAGTCACTCCCGATCGGGTGGACTACATGGACGTTTCACCAAAGCAGCTTGTTTCAGTGGCCGCCGGTCTCATCCCGTTCCTTGAGCACGATGATGCTAACCGCGCGCTCATGGGATCGAACATGCAGCGCCAGGGTGTGCCACTTCTCGTTTCCGATTCGCCTTACATCGGCACCGGACTTGAGGAAAAAGCAGCCCGTGATTCCCGAGCCGTGATTGTAGCAGAAGCAGACGGCATTATCGCCGCATCTTCCGCTGAATTCATCATCACGACGAAGGATGGAAAGCTCCCCGTTTCTGACGAGCGCTTCCTTTCCGAGCCTGAGTCGATCAAGTCGAATCCTGAAAAGGGAATCTTCGTTTACCCGCTTCGTAAGTTCATGCGTTCGAACTCCGGTTCCTGCATTAACCAGAAGCCCCTCGTTAAGTCCGGTCAGAAGATCAAGATCGGCGACATCATCGCAGATGGCCCGAACACCCAACATGGAGAACTCGCTCTCGGTGCCAACGTCCTCGTAGCCTTCATGCCTTGGAACGGATATAACTTTGAGGATGCGATCGTCATCTCCGAGCGCATGGTGAAGGACGACATTTACACCTCGATTCACATCAGTGAGTTTGAGTGTGCTGCTCGTGACACCAAGCTGGGACCTGAGGAAATCACTCGTGATATCCCGAACGTCGGTGAAGAGGCTCTGAAGAACCTCGACCACGATGGAATCGTCCGCATCGGTGCCGAAGTGAGACCTGGCGATATTCTCGTCGGTAAGATCACTCCAAAATCCGAGACCGAGCTTGCTCCTGAAGAGCGCCTTCTGCGCGCGATCTTCGGCGAGAAGGCGGCTGACGTGAAGGACACCTCGCTCCGTGTTCCTTCCGGTTGCACCGGTATTGTCCAAGACATCCGCATTGCCACTCATGGCATGGCGCGTCGTAAGGAAATCGAAGGAGATCCCGCCAAGCTCAAGAAGCAGCTTAAGAAGATCAACGACGACTATAAGAAGAAGAAAGACCAGCTCACTGATCAGCTCACTGAGAAGCTTTCCGACATCCTCCTTGGTGAGAAAATCCCGCTCGACGTCGTGAATGCGCAGTCCGGTGAGATCATCATCCCGGCGAACCGTAAGATCACTAAGACCCTCCTTCGCAAGTTGGCGTCAGTCTATGATCATATCGAAATCGACCCTTCTCCGATCCGTAATAAGATCCTTGAAATCATCTCCAGCTTCGAAGGTCGCTTTTCCGAACTCGATGGAGATCGTGAGCGCCGCCTTGACCAGATCGAGAGTGGTGACGAGATCGACCCCGGTGTCGTGAAGGAAGTCAAAGTCTTCGTCACCGCTAAGCGTAAGCTCAGCGTCGGTGATAAGATGGCCGGTCGTCACGGTAACAAAGGGGTTGTTTCGGTCATCGTGCCGGAAGAAGACATGCCTTACCTCTCTGACGGAACGCCAGTCGATATCTGCCTAAACCCGCTTGGAGTGCCATCCCGCATGAACGTGGGACAGGTTTTGGAGACCCACCTCGGAGTTGCCGCGAAAGCGCTCGGCTTCAAAGTGGCGACCCCAATTTTCGATGGTATCCACGAAGACCGGATTTGGGAATACATGTCCGAGGCTAAAAAGGTCGAGGGTTACACCTGGATCGGTGACGGGAAGGACGGATCGGTCGCTGGTAAGTCCACCCTCTATGATGGACGTAACGGAGAAGCGATTCACCAACCCGTTGTGGTCGGCATCATCTACATGCTGAAACTCGGTCACCTTGTTGCAGATAAAATCCACGCCCGTGCCGTTGGTCCATACTCACTTGTGACCCAGCAGCCGCTTGGTGGTAAGGCCCAGTATGGTGGTCAGCGATTCGGAGAGATGGAGGTCTGGGCTCTCGAAGCCTACGGCGCCGCTTACACGCTCCAAGAACTTCTCACGGTGAAGTCCGATGACGTGCAAGGCCGAACCCGCATTTACGAGGCAATCGTGAAAGGGGACAACCACCTCGAAGCAGGAACTCCTGAGAGTTTCAACGTTCTCATTAAGGAAATGCAGTCACTCGGTCTCGACGTCCGACCCGGTCGTTCCGGATCGGAAGCTGGTGCCAAAGCCAGCGAAGACTTCTCACTCGATGATCTCACCCTCTAAATCAACCTCAACCCATAACCTAATACCCAACCACTAGTAACCTAGTAACTAATATCATGAGTGTTGAAACTAATCTTCGCGAACTTTACGGAGTCGATAAGAAACCCGATCCTTTCGATCAGGTTTCGATTACCGTCGCAAATCCAGAAACCATCCGGGGCTGGTCCCAGGGTGAGGTGCTCAATCCTGAGACCATCAACTATCGGACATTTAAGCCCGAGAAAGGTGGCCTTTTCTGCGAGCGCATCTTTGGGCCCACCCGTGACTGGGAATGTGCCTGCGGAAAATATAAACGTATCAAGCACAAGGGCACCGTTTGCGACCGTTGTGGCGTGGAAGTGACCTTGAGCCGCGTTCGTCGCGAGCGCATGGGGCACATTGACCTTGCTGTTCCTGTCTCCCACATCTGGTTCTATAAGTGTATGCCGAGTCGGATCGGTCTTGTCCTCGACATGACTGCCCGCGAATTGGAGCGCGTCATTTATTACGAAGATTACCTCGTCACCGAACCTGGCAAGACTGCGCTCGAGCACGGCCAGCTTCTGACAGAAGGGGAACTTCGGGATGCCGAAGACGATTACGGTGACGAAGCCTTCCGTGCCGGAATGGGCGCTGAGGCGATCCGCGATCTCCTGGGTCAAGTCAACCTTGAGACTCTCATCGTTGAGCTCGAGGAAGGAATGGAAGCGACTCGTTCCAAGCAGAATCGTAAGAAACTCGCCAAGCGTCTTAAGCTTGCCCGTGGCTTCCTGCAGTCGAATTCACGTCCTGAGTGGATGATCATGACGATCCTCCCGGTTATTCCTCCGGACCTTCGTCCGCTTGTTCCTCTTGAAGGTGGCCGCTTTGCGACCTCCGACTTGAACGATCTCTACCGTCGCGTCATTAACCGCAACAACCGTCTCCGTAATCTCCTGCAGTTGAAGACCCCCGAGGTCATCATTCGCAACGAGAAGCGCATGCTTCAGGAAGCCGTCGATGCTCTCTTCGACAACGGCCGTCACGGTCGCGCTGTGACCGGTGCAGGAAACCGGGCTCTCAAGTCCCTTTCCGACATGCTCAAGGGTAAAGGCGGTCGTTTCCGTCAGAACCTTCTTGGGAAGCGAGTCGATTACTCCGGTCGTTCCGTTATCGTGATTGGACCTGAGCTTACCTTGAATCAGTGCGGTCTTCCTAAAAAGATGGCTTTGACTCTCTTTGAGCCCTTCATCATTCGCCGTCTGAAAGAACTCGGCTACTGCCACACCGTTCGTTCAGCCAAAAAGATGATCGATCGCAAGACCACCGAAGTCTGGGACATCCTCGCTGAGGTGACCAAAGGACACCCGGTGATGCTCAACCGCGCACCGACTCTTCACCGTCTTTCGATCCAGGCGTTCGAGCCAGTCCTCATTGAGGGCTCAGCGATTCGTCTGCACCCGCTCACTTGTGGTGCTTACAATGCTGACTTCGATGGTGATCAGATGGCGGTGCACGTGCCACTTTCGGTGGAGGCCCAGTTGGAATGTCGTCAGCTTCTTCTTGCGACAAATAACATCTTCTCGCCAGCGAGTGGACGTCCCGTGATCACTCCTTCGCAGGACATCATTTTGGGAACTTACTACCTCACGTGGGCCAAGGTTCGCACTGCAAAGGACATCGAGAAACAGGGTCACCTTCCTCTCTTCGCCAACACCATGGAAGTGGAACTCGCGATTGCGAATCGCAAGGTCGACTACCACCAGTGCATCCGATTCAGCAACCCTGACTTCGGCAAAGACACCGTCTTTGGCGATAATGAGTCTAAGGTCATCGAGACCACTCCCGGTCGTGTTCGCTTCAACGAAATCTGGCCAGAAGGAGTTGGTTTCGTGAACAAGAATGTCGGGAAAGGCCAAATCGGAGACATCATCTGGCGTTGCTACCAGAAATCTGGTGGCAAGCAGACCGTCAAGACCATGGACATGCTCAAGACGCTTGGCTTCGCGGAAGCGACCCGTTCCGGTTGTTCCATTGGTATTGTCGACATGGTGATTCCTGAGGAAAAGCCAGCTGAACTTGCGAAGGCCTATTCCGAAGTCGAGACCGTCAATAAGCAATACCGTAACGGTGTCATCACCAACGGTGAGCGCTACCAGAAGGTCGTCGATATTTGGACCCGCGCCGGTGATAACATCGCCAACGCCCTCTATCGCAAGCTTGAGTTCAACGAAGGTAAGGAGAAAGCCAACCCTCTCTTCATGATGGTTGACTCCGGTGCTCGTGGTAACAAGAACCAGATTAAGCAGCTCTCCGGAATGCGAGGCCTCATGGCCAAGCCCTCTGGTGAGATCATTGAGCGACCCATTACCTCGAACTTCCGCGAAGGTCTCTCCGTGTTGGAGTATTTCATCTCGACTCACGGTGCTCGTAAGGGCCTCGCTGATACCGCGCTGAAGACTGCTGACTCGGGTTACATGACTCGTAAGTTGGTTGATGTTTCCCAGGACGTGATTCTCACCGAGCCCGATTGCGGCACCGTCAAGGGTATTACCGTTCACGCCATCTACTCAGGTGACGAGGAAGCCGCTTCCTTGCAATCCCGCATCTATGGACGGACTTCTTGTGAGTCCGTCAAAGATCCTGTCACTGGCAAGGTCATGGTGAAAACCGGAGATCTTATGGGTGAGGACATCTCGTTTGCCGTCGAAAGTATCGGTCACGAACGTCTCAAGATCCGTAGCCCGCTCACTTGTGAGTCCGAGCGTGGATGTTGTCAGGCCTGCTACGGCTTGAACCTTGCGACTGGGAAGCTTGGTAAAATCGGTGAAGCGGTCGGCATTATTGCGGCTCAGTCCATTGGTGAGCCCGGAACGCAGTTGACGATGCGCACATTCCACTCCGGTGGTGTTGCTCTCGGTGCAACCAAGCAGCCTGAATTTAAGGCCAAGAACAAAGGTGTCGCTTTCTTCAAAGAGCTTCGCACCGTGAAGGATGTCGATGGCAACTTCGTGGTTCTCAACAAAAACGGAGCTCTTCTCGTTCGCGATAAGAATGGCCTCGAGCTTGAGTCCTACAATGTCGTTATTGGTTCTGTCATCGCCGTCGCGGACGGGGGAGACGTCAAGAAAGGTCAGTCCATCTTGACTTGGGATCCTCACTCAGTCCCCATTATCGCCGAGTCCGGTGGTAAGGTGGAGTTCCGCGACATGATTACCGGAATTACCGTCCAGTCCGAAACGGACAAAGCGACTGGTAAGAAGGGCATGACCGTCACCGAGCACAAAGAGGATTTGCACCCGCAGATTGTCATCACTGATCCTAAGACAAAGGAGGTCCTGCATAGCTACTCCATTCCAGTCGGCGCTCACCTCTCTGTTAAGGAGAATTCCAAGATCGCTGGTGGTGTTCAGCTTGCTCGAACTCCGCGTAAGGTTGCCAAGACCGGTGATATTACCGGTGGTCTTCCCCGGGTTGCCGAGCTTTTCGAAGCTCGTCGTCCGAAAGACGCCTGTGTCATCGCGAAGCTCGACGGTGAGATCTCCTTTGGAGGCACCGTTCGCGGTAAGCGTAAGGTCATTGTCACTCACGGCGAGTCCGGCGAAACCGCCGATCACCTTGTCCCGATGGGCAAGCACATGATCGTTGGTGAAGGCGACATGGTTGTCCGTGGTGATCAAATTACCGAAGGCCCCGTCGCTCCCGAGGATCTCCTCGAGGCATGTGGTCCTCAGGCTCTGCAAGAGCACCTCAACAATGAGGTCCAGACGGTTTACCGTTCGCAGGGTGTGGAGATTAACGACAAGCACATCGAGATTATCATCCGTCAGATGCTTCGTAAGGTTAAGATCACCGAGCCCGGTGATACGGAATTCCTTTGGGGTGACCAGATCGAGAAGACGACCTTTAAGCTCGAGAACGACCGCGTCAGCGCCGAGGGTGGTAAGCCCGCGGAAGCTGAGCCAGTCCTTCTTGGGATTACGAAGGCCTCGATCGAAACTGAGTCCTTCATCTCAGCCGCATCCTTCCAGGACACCACTCGTGTTCTGACCGAGGCCGCGACTCTCGGTAAGATCGATACCCTCCGTGGCTTCAAAGAGAACGTCATTCTTGGACACCTCATTCCTGCCGGAACCGGCTTCCCCATTCACAAAGCCTCTGACTTCGAAATGACGGTCGAAGAACCAGAGCCAGTGGTCGAGGAAAAGGAAAGCGAGCTAGGCGAAACTCTTCCCGAAGCACACGCTCCCAAGGCTGCCGCTGTCGGCGAGTAATCTCCCGCAAAACATTTCAAAGCCCCGATACGCGAAAGCGTATCGGGGCTTTTTTTATCCGTGTTTCAGCGGGTAAATACTCACGTCCACACCAGGGCTGGCGAGTGACGAAATTGGTGTGCCTTCGATTTTGAAATTTTCCCACATCATCGGAGCAGTGCTGATTTTTGGCACTTCCACTTTGCAAAAAGGGTAGGGGTCGTGATGAACCTGTCCGCAGTATATCTGACCCTTTCGCGATTCCGAAAAAAGCAGATATCGCTCCAGCAAAAAGAACTCCAGCGACCCCGGTTCGGCCACCGTCAGCGCGCTCATCGTCGGATACTCAAAGGCCGCGCTCTCTTCTTTCCCCTTCCGTTGGCAAAGGTAGTTCGTCCCGTCACTCGACATTCGGGCATGTTGATAGGGGAGGTGAAAAAACCTCCGCGCCACCTCCACCGCAATCGGTTGATTGCAATCGAGCGAGAAAAACCAAACTCCCGGTCTCCCTTTTTCGTCATGCACGTATGCTCGCACATTCAGTTCTAAAAAATGAGAAAGCCAAGGCACCGACGGCAAAAAACGCGGCCGGATTTTTCTCATGAAAAATGGGACAAGTCCGAGGTAGGTTTTGCCTTCGTGGAGATCCACCGAGAGCCGATCGGGAATCCTTTTTTTAATTTCGGCAGGATCAATCTCCCAATGCAGAAAAAGCAAATCACTCCAGGTTTGAAACATGACCGGTGATCTTGTCGGTCTTTCCCGTGGGGTGAGCCGGTCTTTCGTCGTGGGAGTTGGTGTCATGGTCACCACCATATATAGTCGTGTTTCCCTTGTCGGCAACGCTTGCAATTCTCGTAGCCACCTGTTTTATCTCGCGTAGATATGGCCGACGATAAAGACCGCAAGACCCTCGAACAACGCCACCAGATGTCTGATCTGGAGCGCCTGCGCCACTCCTGTGCCCACGTGTTGGCAACCGCGGTTTCGCGCATTTGGCCCGATGCTCAATTCGCGGCCGGTCCTCCGGTCGAAGGCGGCTTCTATTATGATGTCGATCTGAAGCACCGCATCACGCCGGATGACTTCGTGCAAATCGAAGCTGAGATGAAGAAGGTAGTGAAGGAAAATGCCACCTTCGAACGCATGGTCGTCTCTCGTGACGAAGCGATGGTCCTTGCTAAATCTGGTCGGCTGGCCTCGGTCGCTGAGCGTGATGTCGAGTCCGTCTTCAAGGTAGATCTCCTCAATGACATCCCCGAAGGCGAGGAAATCTCCATCTTCAAGAGCGGCGACTTTTGGGACCTCTGCGCCGGACCTCACGTCGGCCGCACCGGGAATTGCAAAGCCTTCAAAGTGATGTCGGTCGCCAGTGCCTTTTACAAGGGAGACGCCTCCAAGCAATCCCTCCAGCGCATTTACGGAACCTGTTTCAAAAACAAGACGATGCTTGATGAGCACCTTGAGCGACTCGAAGAAGCCAAGAAGCGCGATCACCGTCGTCTCGGCAAAGAAATGAATCTTTTCACCTTTGATGAGTCGGTGGGGCAGGGGCTTCCGCTTTGGAAACCGAAGGGCGGCATCATTCGCCGTGAACTCCAAGACTTTATCACCGAGGAGCTCGACAAGCAGGGTTATTTCCAAGTCTTCACTCCGCACATCGGCAAGCTCGGACTCTACCGCACCTCCGGTCACTTCCCGTATTACGAGGATAGCCAATTCCCACCGATCGTGGAGCGCGATGCCTTGAAGCAACTCGCTGACGATGGCGCGAAGTGCAGCGACCTCCTCAATTATATTTCTACCGGCGAAATCGAAGGCTTCCTCTTGAAGCCCATGAACTGCCCGCACCACATTAAGATCTTCGATAGTGAGCATCGCTCCTATCGCGACCTTCCGGTGCGCCTTGCAGAATTCGGAACCGTTTACCGTTGGGAGCAATCTGGAGAACTCGGTGGCCTCACCCGTGTCCGCAGTTTTACTCAGGACGATGCCCATCTTTTCTGCACGCCTGATCAGGTCGGCGAGGAAATCCAAGGCTGCCTTGGTCTCGTCAAAAAGGTTCTCAATACTCTTGGGATGACCGATTACGGAGTGCGACTTTCCCTCCGTGATCCCGATAGCGATAAATACGTTGGCGACCCCGCCAACTGGGATAAAGCCGAAGCGGCTCTCCGCGAGGCCGTCCAAACTCTCGGCGTCGATTACACCGAGGAGCAGGGTGAAGCCGCCTTTTACGGACCTAAGATCGACTTCGTCGTGAAAGACGTCATTGGCCGCGACTGGCAACTCGGAACCGTACAGGTGGACTACAATCTCCCCGAGCGATTCGATCTCAGCTACGTCGGTTCTGATAATAAATCCCACCGCCCCGTCATGATTCACCGCGCGCCCTTCGGTTCGCTGGAACGTTTCGTCGGTCTCCTCATCGAGCACTTCGAAGGCAAGTTCCCAACCTGGCTCGCTCCCGAGCAGGTGCGCATCCTGCCCATCTCGGAAAAGTTCACTGATGAGGCCAATGCCGTTGCGAAACTACTCGCCGAAGCAGGTGCCCGCGTCACCGTCGATCACGCCGGTGACAAAATTGGGGCCAAGATTCGTCTTGCCCGCATGGACCGTATTCCATACCTTGCCGTTCTAGGAGCACGCGAAGTGGAAGAAAATTCCGTGAGTGTGCGCCATCGGGATCAAGGCGATCTCGGCAGTATTTCCACGAATGATTTCGTCAGTAAGATTTCCCAAGACATCTCAAGCCGCTCCCTTTGATGCGCGCCTGTCATCCATGCCTACTCTAAACGTATGAGAGATCACTCTTGCAAGCGCCTGGATTCAGGCGACATTACCTCTCGATGTCTTGAAGATTTACGTCTTCAACCGTCAGATCCAACTACAACCCGCTAAGACCATAGCCAAGAAAAAGAAGAAGTTCAAAAGAGCACGCCGGGACATGACCCGGGTGAACGACCGCATTCGTGCTCCCAAAATCCGCGTCGTTTACGGCGAGGATAGCCAACAGCTCGGTGTGATGACCACTCGCGAGGCCATTGAGAAGGCAAAATCAGTCGGGCTCGATCTCGTTGAGATTGCTCCCAAGGCCGATCCGCCGGTGTGCCGCATTGTCGACTACGGAAAGTATAAGTATGAGCAATCCAAGCTCAAAAAGACTTCCAATAGCAAAGGTCCGGTCAAGATGAAGGAAGTGAAATTCCGCGTCCGGACCGAAGAGCATGATTATAATATCAAGTGCGCCCGTGCGGAGAAATTCCTCGATGAGGGGAACAAAGTCCGCATCCAGCTCCAGTTCCGTGGTCGTGAAAATGCTCACCGCGATATCGGCTTTATTGTCATGGATCGGGTCAAAAACGATCTCACCGGAATGTCCCACGTCGACATGGAACCAAAGCTTGCGGGCCGTGCCATCGGCATGGTTCTCTCGCCCATTCCTGCTGAAAAGCGCGTTCGCAAGTTCATGCTTTCCCACGGGGAACTCATTCACGAAGACGAGGCCAAGGACCACGAGTTCGATGAAATCGAAGGAGACGACGAGACTGAGGACGAGGTCACTGAGGCCACCGATTCGGCTGAAGATGCCGATGCCGATGCCGAAAAGGAGTGAAATCCTAATGGTTCCGTTGAGTCATGCTCCTCCTTTTTGATATCGACTGCACCCTCGTTAACACGGGTGGTGCAGGGATGGGTGCGCTCAATAAAGCCGCTCTCGAGGTTTTCGGCAGCGAAGGTCCGCCTCTGGATCTTGCCGGAAGCACCGATAGCGGAATTGTCAGAGGACTTTTTGAGCATTTTAAAATGCCCTATGATGCTGCCTTGGAGGAGGAATTCTACCAAGTTTATCTCCCCATGATGCAGCGTAATCTGAATGAGCCCTCTTTCGGCGGAAGGATTCTTGCCGGCGTCCCTGAGCTTTTAGCTTCGCTTGAAGAGGGGGGCCATACCTTAGGCCTCATGACCGGAAACATTGAGAGGGGGGCGATCATCAAATCCTCCCACTACGGCTTGGCCGAGCACTTCGGCTTCGGCTCGTACGGAGACGACCACTGGGACCGCAACAAACTCGGCCCCATCGCCCTTGCCCGTGCCGAAAAAGCAAGCGGTAAAAAATTCGCTCCAGACGAGATCCTCGTCATCGGAGATACGCCCAAAGACGTCGCCTGCGCTCACGCCTTTGGCGTAAAATGCGTCGCCGTCGCTACCGGAGCCTTCGACGAAGAGCAGCTTGCGACCTGCGGTGCTGATCGCGTCGTGCCCGACCTTGTGGGCTTTCAAATCTGATTCCTTCAGAACCCTCGTCATAGCGATCAAGCGAGGAAGATTTCACTGCAGATCCTGAAAGCATTGAGGTATGGGAGGCCCAACCATCTGAG
>JBLHUR010000062.1:0-31084 GCA_047629805.1 Akkermansiaceae bacterium
CCTGTCAGAGGGTGGAAGATGACCATCGACACCGTCGGGTCAACGCCGCGCAGAACCTGGCCCTGCCCCGCAACGTGCTCCTCGCGATCATTCCCTTCGACGAGACGAAGAAGCTCAGCAGCTGGCTCGACACCTACCAATCCTACCCAGCGCAAGCCTTAAAACTCCTCCAGCAAGCCCGCCAAATTTAACCATCCTCAAGCCAATCGCCCTTAAACAGGGGTAGCTCAGCCGTTTTTCACCTTGGCAAGTGACTACGCGAACCGTAGCTTCCAAGGACATCTTATTTCCGAGCCACCTATCGACTTATGAAATCCCCCCTTCTTTTCCGAAGCCTTTTCTTTTTCCTGATTTTTACCCTTCTCCCTGCCGGAGCGACGCAAATCCAGTGGAAGATGAAGGAATATCGCGGTAAAAAATACGTCCCGCTTAGTCAGGTGAAGGATTTCTACAAGCTCACGAGTATGACGCAGTCTGGTAAGCAGATCATTCTCAAGAACACTGAACTCACTCTCAAATTTCAGACCGGAGGGCAGGAAGTTTTGATGAATGGGGTAAAGTTCATCTTCAGCAACGCCATCGTCGCGCTGGGCACCTATCACATGTCAGTGACTGACTTGCTTAAGGTGATCGATCCCGTTCTGCGGCCTACCAAAATCGCTGGGGCAAAAGCTTTTGACACCGTCATTATCGATCCCGGCCACGGCGGCAAGGACGCCGGAGCCGTCAATTCTCTTGGGACTGAGGCTGGTTATAATCTGAAGGTAGGACGTCTTCTCAAAGATCGACTCCAGAAGCGAGGGTTCAAGGTTGTCATGACGCGGAATTCTGACATCTATCTCACTCTCGGGCAAAGGGTCGATTTGGCCAATCGACACAAGGACGCCATCTTCGTAAGCATTCACTTCAATTCCGTAGGCTCCAGCGGAAGGTCCCAGGCCCGGGGAATCGAGACCTTCACTCTCTCTCCCGAGGGAGTAGCCCACTACGGTCGCTCGCTCAAGGATTCCGACTACATCAAGCGCCCCGGAAACAATCAGGACTCCGCCAACATCGCGCTCGCCACCGCTGTTCACTGGAGCACCCTGCAACGACTTAATGATGAAAAGACGCTCAATTTGAACATTCAGGACCGTGGCATTCGCCGGGCTCGCTTTAGTGTCCTGACCCGCATCAAGCACCCCGCCATTCTTTTCGAGGGCGGTTTCCTCAGTCACCCCAAGGAGAAGTATCTCATCAATACCAGCACCTACCAAAAGACCCTCGCCAATGCGATGGGTGACGCCATCTTCTTCTATCGTCAGGCCACTCTTGGCCAAAGCAACAGCGCTAAGAAAAAGTAAGGGATTTGATTATTTAGATCTCTTAAATTTACAAAAGGAGCCCCACGGTTCCTTTTTCGTTTATCCTACCCGAAGGTGAGGTAAATCAAACCTACCATACCTCTTTATGCAAAACCGCCGCACACTCTCGACCTTTCTTTCGCTTTTGGCGCTGACATCGATCTCATCGGGATCAATCGTCATCAACGAATTCCTCACGGGTAACAATTCCATCGTAGTCCCAAATACCGTTCCGGGAAAATCCGATGACTGGATCGAGCTTCGCAACCCCACCGGCACCGCCGTGGACCTTGGCGGCTGGCATTTGACCGATGATCCCTCCGCCCCCACCGCGTGGACTTTCCCCGCCGGGACAATCATCGCGGACAATGGCTTCCTCGTCGTCTTTGCTTCCGGCGATGGCGTGCCAGATGCCAATGGCAACCTCCACACCAACTTCAAACTCTCGAAGAGCGGGGAGAATCTTGCCTTGATCCGGCCTGACAATTCAGTGGCATCGGAATTCGGACCAAGAGGCACCCCTTACCCCACTCAGACCAACGATTACTCTTTCGGCCTGCACCCCACCACTGGTACTTCCGTGTATTTCAGCACGCCGACTCCCCTCGTCGCCAACGACGCCAATGGCATCGCCCGAGTGGCCGACCTTACGGTCACGCCCAAGCGGGGACTTTATCAGACAGCCCAACAAGTCACCCTCTCCACCACTACGCCCGGAGCCACCATTTACTATACCACGGACGGCAGTCCACCCGTGACCGATGCCGGGAATCCTAGCGCTTCGGCCACCGTTTACTCGGCCACCATCGCGCTCGACCAAACCACCGTCATCCGGTCCGCGGCGGTCGCATCCGGCCTCTCCCCCAGCGAGCCGGAAGCGCACACCTACCTCCTTCTCGATATTGATAATGCCAACGCCAACGGAACAGACGCCGCCGGCCTCAACACCTCCCTTCTCCAACAAACCAAACCAGCAGGCTACGGCAACCTCGCTTCAGGAGACTACAATATGGACACTCGTATCAGCCGCTCCACCACCGCTTCGGCCGGTCATGGCGGTCTCACCGTAGCGCAAGCGATGCTCGAAGGAATGCGGGAAATCCCCACCATCTCGATCTCTCTTCCCAGAAGTGATTTCACCAATATCTACGCCAATCCTCAGTCCGAAGGAGAGACGTTTGAAAAAGCCTGCTCCGCTGAATTCATCCCGGCCGAAGGAGACACCCGCTCTGACTTCCAAGAACATTGCGGGCTCCGCGTGCAAGGCGGCGCCAGCCGGGTCCCAAACAAATCACCCAAACATTCCCTCTCCTTCCGCTTCCGCGAGAAATATGGCACCGGACGTTTAAAGGAAAAACTCTTCCCGGGGGTCGATGTTGAAAATTTCAACTCCATCGCGCTTCGTGCTGGATACAACAACTCGTGGATTCACTCCAGCGCCTCACAACGCACCAACGCCTCCATGATCCGCGACCAATGGATGCGCGAAAGCATGCGAGACATGAGCCACCAAGACGCCGGAGCAGGATTCCTGGCCCACGTCTTTATCAACGGGCTCTACTGGGGGCTTCACAATATCGCCGAGCGACAAGACAACGTTCACTACGCTGAATATAATGGCGGCGAGAGCGACCTAATCGATGCTAAAAATGGCACCAAGTATGTCGAAGGAAACTCCACTGCATGGAACGCCATGCGCTCCACTGTCCAAGCCGGAAACTGGGATGACATCCAACAGGTTCTCGATATCGATACCTACATCGACTACCATCTTCTGCAACGATTCGGAGCCAACCAAGATTTGAAAGTTGAGGGAAACTGGCGCGCCGCCGGAGGTGGACCCTTCACCACCGCCACCGAGATGCGGCCTTGGAAACTCTTCTCATGGGACGGCGAGCGCGTGCTTGAATCCCCCACCGCCACGAACCTTCCCCTCGATCCCATGAGCATCCGGAACAACCTCCAAGCCCTCCCGGAATACCGTCAGCGATTCGCTGACCGAGCCCAAATGCACCTCACCGGAAATGGCGCTTTAACCCCCGCAGCCTGCGAAGCGCGTTGGGAAAAATACGCCTCGGCCATCGACAAGGCCATCATCGCTGAATCCGCCCGCTGGGGGGATCATCGCCGGAGCAGTAATCCCTATGATCGCGATGACTGGCTCATCGAGCAAAACCGCCTCTACAACTCTTACTTCCCCGTCCGCACCGGAAACGTCATCAACAGACTCAGCAGAGACGGACTCTACCCGACCGTCAACTCACCCTCCTTTGCCATCAACGGACAAACTTCCGAAGGGGGATTTGTCGGCGACGGCTCCCTCACCGTGAATGGCGATGACGGCACCATTTACTACACCCTTGATGGCTCCGACCCCGCTCTTCCCGATGGCTCAATCAAGCCCGGTGCGCTCAGCATCGCATCCGGGACAATGAACGCACCCGTCTTTCCTTTCGAGTCAACCGGCTGGCGTTATCTCAACACCGGTGTGGCACAATCCAACAGTAATATTGTTTCCGGAACCCCCACTTTTGGAACCGGCGATTGGAAGCACCCCTCATTTGACGACAGCTCCTGGCCAGTCGGTCAGGGACTCATCGGCGGCCGAGCCTCCAACTCAATCAACCCCGCCGACGCCAACACCATCATCAATATCGGAGGCTTCAGTGACAGCCTCCCCACCGTCTACTTCCGAAAAAAGTTCAACGTCACCAACCCCGCTGAAGTCACCTCGGTCGACCTCTCCATCATCCGCGACGACGGCGTCATCGTCTATCTCAACGGACACGAAATCTTCCGCGACAACATGCGATCCGGAGTCGTGGCCTACGAAAATTTTGCCGAAGGAAATGTCGATGAAAACAGCATTCCCATGCCGATCCACAATCTCCTCACCGGACAACTCCTAGAGGGGGAAAACATACTCACGGTGGAGCTTCACAACGCCTCGACCGGAAGTAGCGATCTTGGCCTTGATGTCGCGCTCAATCTTTCCCGCCCCGCCGGGCTCACCCGTATTAGCCTGAGCGAATCTGCAAAAATTACCGCCCGTCTCCAAACCGGTTCAGCCTTGTCCGCTCCCGTTCGTGGGACCTTCCTCCTGGAACAAGCTGCCTCGGAAAGCAACCTCGCCATCACCGAAATCAACTACCACCCGCGCGAAGCCACCCTCGTCGAAAAAAATAACGCCTCCCCGCTTGTGATCGAAAATCGCGATCAATTTGAGTTCATCGAATTCCTCAACACCGGAAGTGACCCCATCAACCTCGGCCAAGCCAGCTTCTCCGACGGACTCAACTATGAGTTCGACCTTCGCGCCATCGCTTCAGGGGAACGAGTCCTTCTCGTTCGTGATCAAGCCGCCTTTCTCGCACGCTATGGAAACAGTCTTACCGGAGCCATCGCCGGGACATTTTCGGGCGGACTGAATAACGACGGAGAATCTCTCACCCTGCTCGATCGCAATGGCAGCGTGATCAAATCACTCACCTACAACGACTCCGGAACCTGGCCTTCCCGCCCGGATGGAGCCGGTTCATCATTGGAGATCATTGCTCCCTCCGGCGACCCCAATGATCCCCTCAACTGGGCTCCCAGCGTTTCCTTCCACGGATCTCCGGGCAGCGCCGGTCTCCTGAACGATCATCGCATTGTCATCAACGAAGTCTCTAGTAACTCGACCAGCGACTTCATCGAACTTTACAATACCACCGCCTCCTCCATCGAGATTGGCGGGTGGCTTCTGACCGATTCAAAGAACGTTTATCAGTCCTACCCAATCCCCACCATCACGATGGGAGGCTTGGAATACTTTACCATTCAGGCCGCCGATTACGACGCCCCCGCCAGCAACCCCATCACCAACTATGCGGGAACCTCCGGAGCCTCCCCCACCACCGTCACCAGCAATGCCCACGGCTTGACGACCGGTGAACTCATTTCCATCGAGGGCTATGGCGGATTTTCGGAATACAACGAGAGCTTTGAAGTCACGGTGATTAACGCCAACACCTTCACCATCGACGCCCTCTTCCTCGACAATAACGCCACAAAGGGACTCTGGCAGAAAGGCCGCTCCTTCGGCATCAGCGGAAGCAAGGGCGACGACCTCTGGTTGCTCGAAACAGATTCGAATGGCAACCCGCTCGCCTTCGTCGATCACGTCGAATTCGCGGCCGCTGCTCCTAACACCACCCTCGGCCGCTGGCTGGATGGCATGGGCTACGACACCCTCGTGACCATGACCGAAAGCACCGCCGGAGCCACGAACAGCGGACCGGTTCTCGGACCGGTTTATCTCTCCGAGGTCCACTACGCGCCCACCTCTTCCGACGCTCATGAATTCGTCGAAATCACCAACCAAGGAACCACGACCGTCTCATTAGATCAGTGGAAACTGCGGGGAGGTTTGGACTTTGACTTCACCCCCGCCCACAGCATTCCAGCAGGTCAGTCTCTCGTCATCGTCGGTTTCAACCCTGTAGTGAACACCGTCGCGGCCGATAACTTCCGCGCCAACTTCGGGATCGGCAATGAAGTCACGCTTATCGGCCCCGCCACTGATGGCCCACTCGATAACGAACGCGGCACCGTGCGTCTGCAACAAGCAGGAGCCAGCCCTGAATTCGGGCAAATTACGGTCGATGAAGTCCGCTACGAGGCTAGCACTCCTTGGCCTCTCGCCACCGGCGGCCCCTCGCTCACCCGGAATGTAGCCCTCGCCTTCGGCAAGTTTTCAAATTCTTGGAACGCCGCAAGCCCGACACCAGGTTCCATTATCGTGGGTGAAGACTACGCCACTTGGGCCGCCGCCAATTCCGTAGGTGCAGAAGAAGCGGATGATGATGGTGATCTCCTTTCCAACTTCCTCGAGTTCGCCATGGGAACCGACCCCACATCACCAGATGAGCAGCCGGTCCTCACGATCTCCGGAAGCACTGGCACCGTGACATTCCCGAGACATCTCGGACGCAGCGGAGTTACGCTGCAATTCCAGACATCCACCGAACTCAAAATCTGGACCACCCAATCCACTTCCGCTACCAACCTGACCGGTTCCATTCAAACCAATGAATTTACCATCGATCTCGCCAATCATCCAGAACTCTATTGGCGACTTAGAGCACTTGGTCAGTAAGCCCACGCACATGAAACAGCTCTTCGTAATCCTCCCTCTGGTCTCTTTTCTACACGGACAGACCTTTGTCGATTTTGACAATGATGGCCTGGCGGACGCCTGGGAACTGATTCATTTCCCAACCCTGGCAACGGCCACAGGCTCCGGAAATTCCGACGAGGACGACTTAACCAACCTGGCCGAGCAAACGGCCGGAACAAATCCCACAAAATCAGACACGGACGACGACGGTCTTCAAGACCACGTCGAAACCGGAAGTGGGATCTTCACCTCCGCTTCCGATACGGGAACCACCCCACTGGACCCGGACAGCGATGCCGACGGTCTGCTTGACGGCGAGGAAGTCAGCGCGACGAACGGAGCAATCACCGACCCTAACAAGGAAGACAGTGACGACGATAACTTCAATGACCGGGTAGAATTGGACCAAGGAACCAATCCCAACGACCCCGCCGAGAAACCTGACGGCCGCATCCCTTTGGAGATCAGTGAAATCTCTGCCAGTAATGAAACTGGATTTGAAGATGGTAATGGAAGCCGGTCCGATTGGATCGAAGTCTACAACCCAAATACCACCACCGTCACGCTAACTGGATTCTATCTGACTGATGACGTGGAGACCCCCACGAAATGGAAATTCCCCACCCTGACCATCGGGGCGAAAGCTTACCGGCTCGTCTTCGCCTCGGGCGATAATCTCACCGACCCAGCAGGAAATCCACACACCAACTTCCGCCTGTCAGGTGCCGGAGAATACCTTGCCTTGGTCAACCCCGACGGAGAATCCATCGAAGACCTGATTCGTCCGACTTACCCTGAACAGTTCGCCGACATCTCCTACGGTCGTCCTTCAGGCGATCGTGGACGTCGCTTTTTTTCATCACCAACCCCCGGATCAGCCAATCTTAGTGCGGGATCTCCCGGAGTGGTCAAAGATACCAACTTCAGTATCGATCGCGGCTTTTATGATGACGCTTTCGATCTTCAAATCTCAACAAGTACAATCGGATCGACCATCCGATACACCCTCGATGGTTCGGTCCCCTCGCTCTCCAACGGCCTCACCTACACTGGCCCCATCACCATCGCCACAACGACCAACCTTCGGGCCATCTCCTACTTTCAATCCCGTGACTTCATCCCCACGAATGTCGATACCCACACTTACCTTTTTCTCGATGACGTAGAGACCCAAAATAAGACCGACTTAATCGCCAAAGGATGGGCCGAAAATTGGGGCTACGACAGTGAACTTCGCCGAGTTGTGCCAGCCGACTACGATATGGATCAGCGCGTCGTCAATGACACCCTAAATCTCCGGGAGCCCGGCTACAGTATGCGCGATGCTCTCCTCGACATCCCCTCGGTTTCTCTCACGCTCTTGCAAGAGGATTTCGTGACCACCCGCAACGGAACCTCGAGCTCCCCCCGCAGTCTCTACGGCACTCCACGTGAGCGATTTGAAAAAAATTGCTCAGTGGAATACATCCTCCCGGATGGCACATCTGGATTTCAAGAAGACTGTATCGTTGAGACCCACGGAAACTCCTCGCGGCGCCCCGCCCGGATGCAAAAACATTCGCTGCGTCTTACCTTTTCCTCCGATGTCGGCATCGGCAAACTTCGTTACAACCTATTCCCCGAATCGCCCGTTGATGAATTCAACAAGCTCGTTCTCAGAGCCTGCTTCACCGACTCCTGGGCGCTCTCCTCTTGGTCGAACAACCGTTATCGGCCCAACGACTCTCTCTACACCCGCGACGTTTGGATGAAGGACCTCTTTCGTAACATGGGGCAGCCCTCTTCGTATGGAAACTTTGTCCACCTCTACGTCAACGGTGCCTACTTCGGCCTTCACAACCTTTCTGAACGGCTTGAGGATGACTTCTACGCGGACCATCTCGGTGGTGAAAAAGAAGACTGGGAGGTAAACGCCGACCTTCTGTCCCCTTCCAATACCATCCCTCTCTGGAACTCGATGCTTTCGACTTTGAACGGAAACATCGAGACTACTTCCGTTTACGAAACAGCCAAGACCAAGATTGACGTGGTCAATTACGCCGACTGGGTCCTGCTACACCTCTTCGCCGACGCCGAAGACTGGCCAGTCAAAAATGCCTATGCCGCCGTCAATGCCGTCAGCGGCGACGGGCGTTATCGCTTCAGCGTCTGGGACCAGGAAATCTCCTTCGATAAGTATTCGTGGAATCGTTATAATGCCACTGGAACGGGCATGCGCCCCTTCCAGCGCCTTCGCAGGAACGAAGACTTCCAGATGCTTTTCGCCGATCGGGCATACAAACATCTACACGATGACGGAGCACTCACTGTCGCCCAGGCAGCCGATACCTTCCTCGGTATCCAAGGCCAAATCGACAAGGCCATTATTGCCGAATCCGCACGTTGGGGAGACGTTCAGGCATCCACTCCTTACGGCGACACCGCATCGACCAGCCGCAATATCGATAACGATAGTTACCCGCCCACAATCAACTCCCCCATCTACTTTACTCGCGAACAGCACTGGCTCGTGGAACAGGAAAATGTCGTCACCAACTACCTTCCTACCCTTCATGACCCCAATGATTCCCGGTCGTTCATTCGCGAACTTCGGAGCAGAAACCTCTATCCTGCAATCGATCCTCCGTTTTATTCACAACTTGGTGGAGAAGTGCCCATCAATTTCCCACTCCAACTCACCTCACCCGATGGAGCCGTTTACTACACCATCGATGGATCCGACCCCCGACTCTCCGGCGGCAGTGTCAATCCTACCGCCGGAAGCTTTGGCGGGTTTATCGAGGACTCCCTCATTGAAAATGAAGACTTCGGTTGGACCTACCTCGCCGGCACAAGCGCCCAATCCGCCAGCAATATCACCTTCGGACAAACCGGATACGGCCCCAGTGATTGGAAGCACCCCTTTTTCGATGACAACTCGTGGGCCCCTAACCTCGTGAACAACCCCAACGGAGCCCAAGCCCCCTTCGCCGGAAATTCCGCCACCCAGGTCAGCGGCTTCATTGCCAACACCGTCATTGATATCGGATCATTTTCAAACAGCTACCCCACTGTTTACTTCCGCAAAGACTTCACCGTCACCGGAGCAGTGGACTACGTTGAACTTAGTTTCAGCGCCATCCGGGACGATGCCATGATCATCTACCTCAACGGTCGCGAACTCTTCCGCGACAACTTCGATGGCCCCATCGTCAGTTACGCCGACTTTGGTTCCGGTGGATCCGAAACTGTCCCCGCAGAATTCACCCACACTCTCGCCGCAGGTGAACTCATGGATGGGCTTAATACACTTGCCATTGAAGTCCACAACTCCAGTAAAGGCAGCTCCGATCTTGGCATCCAAATCAATCTCAGCGGAAGCAAAACCGCCCCCGGAGGAAACATCGTCAAGCTCACCGAAACCGGCGTCGTGAATGCCCGCTCTCTCGTCAATGGCGAATGGTCCGCTCTCCGCACCGCCGACTTCATCGTCGGCACTCCCGCCACTGCCGGAAACCTCGTCGTCTCCGAGATCATGTATCACCCACAGGGACCTGATGAAAATCTCGAGTTCATCGAGATCCTCAACATCAATCCCAACCTCACTCTCGACCTCACCAATGTCAGCTGTACCGATGGCATTCTTTATACCTTTCCGGCGGGCTTTATCCTCCCACCTCTCCAGCGAGTCGTCATCGCCAAGGATCGCGCCGCCTTCATCGCACTCTACGGTGAAAATGACTTCATCTTAGCTCCAAATCAGTTTGAAAGCACTCTCTCAAACGGAGGAGAAACCCTCACCCTCGCCGCCAACGATGGCACCACCATCCAAAGTTTTACCTACGACGATGACGCAAATCTCGGCTGGCCTCCCAGCGCGGACGGACTCGGATCATCACTCGTTCTTTCCCATCCCCTCGCCAATCCCAATCACAGCCTTGCCACAAGCTGGATGGCTTCCTCCATCGCCGGAGGAACCCCCGGCCTCCCCGATATGAGCTCCCCCATCAACCCTGATGGCGACGCAGATAGCGATAACCTCAACAATCTCGCCGAATACTTCTTCGGGACCGATCCCACTTCCCCAAATCGCAATCCTGTCACCTTGGTCAACAACGCCAACACCCTCTCCCTAAGCTTCGCCCGAAACGCCTTCACGGTCGGTGTCACCTGGGAAATCGAAAGCTCACGCGACCTCGAAACCTGGACCTCCGCCCCAACCACCCGCAACCCCGCCACCGTCATCAACAACGGCCAGATTCAGGAATCACTTGCCGTACCCCCCAGCGAAACTCGCAAATTCTACCGCGTGCGCATCCTCCCAAATTAGAACTCAACCGTCGCACCCAGCTCAGCGACACTCACCTCTCCATCGTGAACTTCTTTCAATGCTTCGCAGAGCGCCTCCGAGCGGGTTGTTTCACCATGCACGAGCCAGACCTTCTTCTTCGACCCCTTGATGGCCTTAAAGTAATCCAAAAGTTCGGAATGATCCGCGTGACCGGAAAATGAATCCATGATCTCGACATTGGCCCGAAGCTTATACTCCTTCCCAAAAATTTTCACCTTCTCGTGCTTCTCCCGGATGCGGTAACCCAGCGTGTTCTCCGCGCAATATCCCACAAAGAGAATCGTATTTTTAGGATCCTCAATATTATTCTTCAAGTGATGCAGAATCCGTCCAGCTTCGCACATGCCCGATGCTGAAATGACAATTGACTGACTGCGATCGTCGTTCAGCGCCTTCGATTTTGCTACCGAACGAATCAAAGTGAGCCCTTCAAATCCAAAAGGATTATCCCGCTCAAAGAGGACTTCGTAAACCTCCTCGTTAAAACACTCTTTGTGGAGACGAAAGATCTCAGTCGCATTCACCGCGAGCGGGCTATCGACATAAACCGGAGTCTCCGGCACCGCACCGCTTTTGAAAAGTTGGTGCAGGACATAGAGCAATTGCTGCGTCCGCTCGACCGCAAACGAAGGGATAATGACCTTTCCCCCCTTCTTCAAAGCTCTTGTCAAAATCTCCGCGACGCGATCATCGGCACCCGTGCCTAACTCATGCTCGCGGCCTCCGTAGGTGCTTTCCATCAGCACATAGTCCACGTCCTCAGACGCGACCGGATCACGCAAAAGATCGTTTCCTCCGCGCCCCACATCACCCGAGAATAGGAGACGCTTTTTCTTCCCATCGGCCTCGTCTTCGATGTCCAAAATAATTTGAGCACTTCCCAAAATGTGACCCGCATCGATGAAAGTCATCTCAACGCCCTTCGCGATCATCATCTTACGATTGTAGCCGATGTTCACGAACTGCCGAAGACACAACTCCGCATCAATCGGGCTATAGAGAGGCTCGATGAGTGACTTCCCCTCCCTCTTGCGATGCTTGTTCATCCACTCCGCATCCGACTGCTGAATCCGGGCCGAGTCGCCCAGCATGATCGCACATAAATCGCGCGTCCCGAAGGTCGCATAGATATTTCCTTCAAACCCCTTACTCGTAAGGTTCGGCAAATTACCACTGTGATCAATGTGGGCATGCGAAAGCACAACATGATCAATCGACTTCGGATCAAAATGCGGAAAACAGCAATTGACCTCATGGGCATCTTTCCGCCGACCCTGATAAAGCCCACAATCCAAAAGGATCCGCTGCCCGTTCACTTCCAAAAGATGCTGCGACCCTGTCGTGGTCCCTGCTGCTCCGCAAAACTTCAATTTCATAGGTTTTCAAGAGTTTAATCTCCCCAAGACCACCACGCCACCGAAAAGAACACGGAGCTTAGATGGAATGTCCCATGGATACTTTCGTCAGAACACCCCTCAACCAAGCCCACCCAACCAAGTTTCGTCCATTTTGTAACTTTCGTAGTTGAAAAACCTCTTCAACCCAAACCCCTCCACCATTCGTGAAATTTCGTCAGATTCGTGGTTTCCCCCTCCTCAACCAAGCCCTCAACCCCCACATTTCAAGTCCTCCTCAAAATAAGCAATCGTCTTCTTCAACCCCTCCCGCAACTCCGTCTTCGGATCCCAATCCAGCTCCTTCTTCGCCAGCGAAATATCAGGCTGCCTCTGCTTCGGATCATCCTGCGGCAATGGCATGTTCACAATCTCCGACTTCGATCCCGTCAGCTCAATTATTTCCTCCGCCAACTCCAGCATCGTAAACTCATTCGGATTTCCAATATTGATCGGCCCCATGTGGTCCCCATTCATCAGTCGGATCATTCCCTCGATATTGTCATCGCAGTAACAAAACGACCGCGTCTGCAAACCATCGCCATAGATCGTGATCGGTTCACCTCGCAAGGCCTGCACGATAAAGTTCGAAACCACCCGCCCGTCCTCCACATTCATGCGCGGGCCATAGGTGTTAAATATCCGCATGATCCGAATCTCCACCCCATTCTGCCGGTGGTAATCCATGAACAAAGTCTCGGCACAACGCTTCCCCTCGTCATAACAGGAACGAATTCCAATTGGATTCACATGCCCCCAATAATCCTCAGTCTGAGGATGGACCAAAGGATCCCCGTAAACTTCCGAAGTCGATGCCTGCAAAATCCGCGCCTTCGTCCGCCGCGCCAGACCCAGCATATTGATCGCTCCCATCACCGATGTCTTCATCGTCTTGATTGCATTATATTGGTAATGAATCGGCGAGGCCGGGCACGCCAGATTATAGATCTGATCCACCTCCAACTTGATCGGGTCAATGACATCATGGCGAATCAGTTCAAAATCTGGATGATCCAAAAGATGCTTAATATTCTTCCGCTGGCCCGTGAAATAATTATCGAGACAAATCACCTCATTCCCCGCCGCGATCATCCGGTCACAAAGATGACTCCCCAAAAACCCCGCCCCGCCCGTAATCAAAACTCGCTTCGACATAATATCGACGAGTTATATGAGGCAAAATGGCCGTGGCTAGCCCTGATTCCACTTTAACAACTCCTTGTAGGACACCCCGCTCCCGCCAAATAAATCCAACGCACTCCCCACCGTCGCATCCAGCCTTCCGCCACTCGCCTCATTGATCAACTTCAGATCATCTAAGCCCCGCACCCCACCAGCATAAGTCATGGCGCATCCCTCCCACTTGCCCAGCAAATTCACCAATCGCACATCCACCCCCCCGCACTGCCCCTCCACATCCGCCGCGTGGATTAAAAACTCCCCGCAAAATTTTGCCAAATAAGTAATCGTCTCCAAATCAATCGCCATCTCCGTGATCGTTTGCCAACGATTCATCGCCACTTTCCAACCTTCCCCAACCTGACGACAACTCAAATCCAGCACCACCTTCTCCGCCCCGATCTCCGCCCCCAAGTCCTCCAATCGATCTTCCAAAAAGGTCCCCTCCTTGTCAAAAAGCCACGACGTCACAATCACCTCGCTCGCCCCTGCCTCAAGCCACCCCGCCGCATTCGCGATCGTAATCCCTCCCCCAATCTGTAATCCCCCCGGCCAAGCCGCCAGCGCCTCCCGCGCCGCCGCCTCATTCCCCGGCCCCAACTGAATCACATGCCCTCCCCGCAAATCATCGCTCGCAAATTTCTCGGCATACCAAGCCGGTGTCTGATCGGAAACAAAGTTCTCCACCGCCCCATCATCGTTCAAAGTCCCCCCGACAATCTGCTTCACCTTCCCTTCATGAAGATCAATACACGGACGAAACTTCGTAGTGGCCATGTCCGTAGTTAAAGTGTCCCTTCACAGAAAACCAAGCCTCATGAAACGTCTCCTTTTAATTCTTCCCCTCATCTCCCTCCTTCACGCCGACTCAGAAGGCTCCGCAACCGATGGCATGGTCCTCATCGAAGGAAAAACCTACACCCGTGGCACCAAGGAAAACCCCAAATTCCCCCACAACCCCGAAGAACGCCCCGTTCACAAAGTCTCCGTCGGTGGCTTCTATATCGACACCACCGAAGTCACGAACGCCCAGTTTGAAAAATTCGTCGATGCCACCGGCTACCAAACCCAAGCCGAAAAAGGCTGGTCTATCGAAGACTTCCCCAAAGCCCCGCCCGAAGCGCTCAAGCCCGGTGCTCTCGTCTTCTCCGGCCCACCCGCTGCCGTCAAACTCCAGGGCGAAGGCGCCGAATGGCAATGGTGGCGTTTTGAAAACGGAGCTTCCTGGCAACACCCCACCGGCCTCAAATCTAACATCAAAGGAAAAGACGACCACCCCGTCGTCTGTGTCACCTGGGAAGATGCCAATGCCTACGCCAAATGGGCCGGCAAACGTCTCCCCACCGAAGCCGAATGGGAACTCGCCGCTCGCGGTGGTAAGCAAGAACTCGACTACATTTGGGGAACCGAATCCCAGCCCGGCGAAAAATGGCTCGCCAACGTCTTCACCGGAGAATTCCCAAACGACGACACCGGCAAAGACGGCTTCGCCGGCTCCGCCCCTATCAAATCCTACCCACCAAATGCCTTCGGCCTCTACGACATGGCCGGAAACGTCTGGGAACATTGCTCCGACTACTACCGCCCCGACTTCTACGAAATCTTCACCAAAGACCCCAAGCCCGACCCCAAGGGTCCCTCCGGCGGAGTCAGCCAACCCGAGGTCAACTGGTTCCTCCAAAAAGGAAAATGGCCCAGTCCCATTATCTTCGGCCGCCAACATTCCCTCAGCCTCCTCCACGTCACCAAAGGCGGCTCCTTCCTCTGCCACACGTCCTACTGCCTCCGCTATCGCCCCGGCGCCCGTCACTACAGCGAGTCCCTTGCACCCGCAAACCACACCGGTTTCCGCTGCGCAAAATCAAAGTAAGCGACACACACACAAGCGAAGGAGAGGCTCTAAGCCGAAGAACAGTGCTTTAAGCACATTTGTGGGAACTTGGAATGCTGAAGGCTTGCCCCCTTAGGTATCGCTTGCTTCCACTTTTACCTTTCACTGCCCCCTCACAGAGAGAGAGAGAGAGGGCTTGCCCAGCCTTCGAACTCGCCAAGCAACACTCCCGCAGGCCACCGCTCGACCTCAAAACGGGGGAGAAGTAGAAATCGCACCGGCCAATCGTGAATCGACCCGCTTCCCCATCCTCTAAACTTCCTTCCGGCAAAATATCCAAGCCGCCAAGCTCAGCATTATAAAGGCAAAAGCAACCGACGTCCCGATCGCATATCCGGTAGAATGCCGGTCCGCCGCCTTTTCGCTCACGATGACAAATTCATTGTCCTGCTCATCCTCATCCATCCCCAAGAGGATGGACATAAAGCTCCCTTTGTTGCCCCCTTTTTCACCATTCACGACAATCAGGCGATCAGCCACTTCCATCGTCCTTCCCGTCTTCGGAAAGATCGCATAGGCCGCCACCAATCGTTGGTGCCAAATTTTCATCGTACCATTCCCAGAGTCTCCCCCAGGTCCGCGCCTTTCAATGACGACCTCTGTCAATTCCTCCTCGGGAACCTCCTCATCTAAAATCTCATCCTCGTCCTCGGCCAGAGCTTCTTCCTTCACCACATCCACTTCACGCTCCTTCTCATTTTCGCGATCCTCAAACATCTCCATCATCTGGATCCCTTGATACATCTGCCCCTCGACCCAACCTACGAAACTCGAAACGGCCCATAGGACCAAGGTCAAAATTAGAGCAGTCATCACCGACCTCGTCTTCACCGCCACCAAAACCATGAAGGAATAAAGGTAGGTGAAGACCAACAAAATTAACGGGACATACCAAAAAATAGAAGGATTCCACGAACCCACCCGCCACTTTAGCGCCACGAAAACAATGGCCACAAAAAGCACCACCTGAATCGTCACAAAGAGTAAACTCCCTGCAAACTTCGCAAGGAACACCTTCAATCTCGACGGCTTCTTCGTCAGCACCATCCCCGCAGATCCCTCCTGCAAGGCCTCAGGAAAAATCGAAGCACATGAGATCAAAGCCATCAGCACCGCTATCCACGAAAGCCAATAATCTGCAATCAGCTTCGTGAAAATCGCCACGTAGAGAGTTTCCGATTGCGGCGTTCCCTTTCGAAAAAGATCATTCTCAATCGGAGCCAAACCAAAGAAGAGACTCATCCCTTTTTCATCGAATCCGATGGAGAGATAGATCAAAGCAACCAGCAGGGAAATCCCCAAAGTTACCCAAAAAATGGCGGTCGACTTCAACATCCGGAAGGAGTCGAGCAAGATGGTATAATAAGGCTTCATGCGTTTGGAATCACTGGAGGTTGAACCGCAGCACCCGGAAGCGGAGGAGGCGCGGACACACTAGATTGCTCAACAAAGCCCATAAAGAGCTCTTCAAGCGATTGCGTTTTCTTCTCGACCCGCGAAATAACGACACCCTCTCCGCGAAGGTGATCGATGACATGTTGCACATCTCCGGCCTTACTTGTGTCCATCGTAATCAAACCTGATTCGACCGAAAGCCCACCTTTCTCCATCGAAATTTGAGTCTCCTGCGAAATCACTCCCTCAAACTCGATCTGATACTCCGGCTTCTGGGATCGTAAATCATCAAGCTCCCCTTCCCCCAAAAGCTCCCCGTGCGAAATAATCGCGACCCGATCCACAATCGGTTCCAGCTCCGAAAGAATATGGGTATTAATAAAAATCGTCCGTCCCTCCTCGCGAAGTCGCTTCATCAAAATTCGAAAATCCCTCCGCCCCGCCGGATCAACGCCATCCGTTGGTTCGTCCAAAAACACAATCTCGGGGTTATTCACCAAAGCCTGCGCAATTCCTATCCGCTGCTTCATCCCCTTGGAATACCCCTTCATCTTCCGATTCTGAGCATCCGTCATTTGCACCAATTCCAGCAGCGCATCCGTCCGCTGCTTCGTCTCCGCCGAAGCAACATCCTGCAGACCCGCCGTAAATTCAATCACCTGACGTCCCGTCAAATAATCCGGAAAACGCGCATGCTCCGGGAGCAAGCCCACCTTCTGTAACGTCCCGCGATCACCAATCGGCTTCCCCAGCATCGTCCCATCGCCACCCGACTTTCGAATCAGGGTCGTCAGAATTTTCACCATCGTGCTCTTCCCCGCCCCGTTCGGCCCCAGAAGTCCATAAATGCAGCCGCGCGGGACCTGCAGGTCGATCCCCTTCAGTGCCTCGACACCTCCGCGGTAGGTTTTGCGGATCCCTGATAGGTCCAATACGTAGTCACTCATGATTCTTTGCCTGTTAAAGGAACGGAGGGAGTTCTAGCATTTGTCTCGTGAAACGCCGCTATAATCTCGTCTTCGTTTGTATGGGCAACATTTGCCGCTCTCCCGCCGGAGAAAATGTCTTCCGCCACCTCGTCAAAGAGGCTGGCCTCGCCGAGCAAATCCACTGCGATTCCGCCGGCACCATCGGCTTCCACACCGGCAAAGCTCCCGACGCCCGCATGTCCAAAACGATCCGCAACCGCGGCTACCAAGTCACCGGCACCTCCCGCCAATTCGGCTTCCGCGACTTCGAAATCTTCGACCTCATCCTCACCATGGATGATGAAAACTACGAAAACATCCTCAAACTCGCCAAGACCGACGAAGACCGCGCCAAAGTACGAAAATTCACCGACTTCTGCACCACACACGACCACCCCGAAGTCCCCGACCCCTACTACGGCGGCGATGCCGGCTTCGAACTCGTCGCCGACCTCATCGAAGATGGCTCCGCCGGATTACTCGCCTACATCCACCAAGCTGCAAAAACTTAAGATCCAACCCTTCTTTTTCTTGCCAAAACCCCTCCACCTCTCAAAACTCACCTCCAACGGAGGGGTGGCAGAGTCTGGTTTAATGCACCGGTCTTGAAAACCGACGTAGCGCAAGCTACCGAGGGTTCGAATCCCTCCCCCTCCGCCATACTTTACCTTATAAAATAAGGGATTGAGCGTTCTCAGCAATGAGAACGCTCTTTTTTTTGAATTGGCACAAAACACTCTGAAATGTCCCTCTTCCGGGCAACAAATAGGCAACAGATTTTTGAATGGTTCAGTTTGAAGGAAGGGTGAAACCATCTTCACTCTCAAAATTGGCGGCAACCTCGATACTCTTGAACAGGTTCTCGTCCTGATCGTAGAGCTTGACCGTCCCACCCTTTGCTCTCGCGTCCCATCGGGTCTGTCATGCTCCTTGTCTTCTTATCGACGACTTCCCCACAAGGCGGAAGAAATGAGGGGGGAAGTAATTATTTATAGCCATCCCCGCCCGATTGTTCAGTGTAAGCAAGTATGAGATTGCTATTTACTCTATTTCTTGGAATCGCGCTCTTGGGTCCGTGTGGGGGAGCTTTGAAGGACGCGGAGAATAAAGATACAGTGTCGGCAGCAGAATTCCGCAAAGCCGCGGAGCAAGGTGATGCCGTAGCCCAGTCCAACTTGGGAGTCTGCTACGCCCTAGGCGACGGCGTGGCCAAGGATACCACCGAGGCTGTCAAGTGGATTCGCAAGGCCGCGGTGCAGGGTCATGCTGAAGCCCAATCTAACTTGGGAGTCTGCTACGCTCTAGGCGACGGAGTGGCCAAGGATGCCACCGAGGCGGTCAAGTGGTTTCACAAGGCCGCGGTGCAGGGGCATGCTGAAGCCCAGGCTAACCTGGGAGTCCGCTACGCTTTGGGCGACGGAGTGGCCACGGATGCCACCGAGGCTGTTAAATGGTATCGCAAGGCCGCCTTGCAGGGTCATGCCGAAGCCCAGGTTTTCTTGGGATTCCACTCCTTTGAAGGCCTCGGAGTGGGCGAGGATGCCACCGACGCTGTGAAGTGGTATCGCAAGGCTGCGGTGCAGGGGCATGTCGAAGCCCAGTATGTCGTGGGAATCTGCTTCGCGCTAGGCGACGGCGTGGCAAAGGATGCCGCCGAGGCCGTGAAGTGGTATCGCATGGCTGCAGAGGAGGGTGATGCCGAAGCCCAGTCTAAATTGGGAGTCTGCTACTATAGAGGCAATGGCGTGGCCAAGGATGCCACCGAGGCCGTGGCGTGGTATCGTAAGGCTGCGGTGCAGGGTCATGCCGAAGCCCAGTATAGCCTGGGAATCTGCTACTATCACGGCCTCGGCCTGACCAAAGTTCCCACCGAGGCCGTGAAGTGGATTCGCATGGCCGCGGAGCAGGGGCATGCCGCCGCCCAGTATAGCTTGGGAATTTGCTACTATCACGGCCTCGGCCTGACCAAGGATGCCACCGAGGCCGTGAAGTGGATTCGCATGGCTGTGGAGCAGGGCCATGCCGCCGCCCAGTATAGCTTGGGAATTTGCTACTATCACGGCCTCAGCGTGACTAAGCTTCCCGCCGAGGCCGTGAAGTGGTTTCGCATGGCCGCGGAGCAGGGTCATGCCGCCGCCCAGTATAGCTTGGGAATCTGCTACTTTAAAGGCGACGGAGTGACCAAGGATGACGTGATCGCCTATAGGTGGACCAATCTTGCGGCGACATCAGGTGACGAACTTACAAGAAAGTTCCGTGAGCTTCTTGAAAGCAAAATGACTGCCAAGCAAATTGCCGAGGCTCGACGGCTGAGTAGAGATTGAAAACCTCGTCCGCATCAGGGGGAGTAAGCTCGGCCTCGATGGGAACTTCTTCAGCTTTCATCGCTTTACTTTCCTGACTCGGCACGCTTTGCCGCGATGATGGAACGGAGATCAGTCACTTCGACATCGACCTTCGCAATGGCCTAGTCGCCCTCCATCTTGTTGAGCCTGTCCATCGCCCGGAGAAAATCGACTTTTTTGAGTTTCTCCCCATACTCGGTCCAACTCTGTTCTACACACAACTCGCTCCCCGCAAAGCCCAGGACGAAGGCCATCCCTCCCCCGACCCAGTGCGAGTCCCTCAACCACCTTCAAGTACGAGCTTCATTCATTTGCAAGCTCTTCAAAAACTCTCCGTAATTGTAATTGCGACACTCCAACTTGTAATCAAACCTAAGATATGGACCAACAAACATCCCAACCCGACCCTAATCAAACACCCCAAACACCGGCTCCTCCTAACGGGATTCCTCCCGCCGAAAAGCAATGGGCTATGTTTGCTCATCTTTCAGGCCTGCTCGGATACGTCGGAATTCCGCTGGCAAACATCATCGCGCCTCTCATTATGTGGCAGATGAAAAAGGATGAAATGCCTTTTGGGAGTAGCCAAGCGATCGAAGCCCTTAACTTCCAGATCTCGATCGCAATCTACCTAGTGGTTTCAGGATTTCTCATGTTTATTTTGATCGGTTTCCTCCTCTTTCCCGCAGTTTACCTTGTCGGCTTCATCTTCACCATCATAGCCGCCCTCAAGGCCAATGACGGAGTCGCATACCGCTACCCTCTCACCATTCGCTTTATCAAGTAAGACCTTGGCCCCGCTCCTGCTTCCCCCCCCGCATGCGCATTCTCATCGCCAACGATAAGTTCAAGGGCTCGCTCTCCGCGACCGAGGTGGCGCAAGCCATCGCAGACGGACTTCCTGAATCCTCGCAAATCGACCTGTGCCCCATCGCTGACGGAGGAGAAGGCTTCACCGCCACCATGCTCGCCGCCCTCGGCGGAAAATGGGTTGATTGCGATACCGTCGACGCCCTGCTCCGCCCCGTCAAAGCCCGCTACGCCATCACCACCACCGGCCTCGCCGTCATGGAAATGGCCTCGGCCTCCGGCTTCGAACTCATCGCCGAAGTAGACCGCGACATCCTTAACTCCTCCACCTACGGCACCGGACTTATGATCCGCCACGCCGCAAAGCAACAAGGGGTCGAACGCATCCTGATCGGTATCGGCGGCAGTGCCACCAACGATGGCGGCGTCGGCATGGCCGATGCCCTCGGCGTCCTCCTCCTCGACTCCGAAGAAGACCCTCTCCCGCCCTCCCCCGCCGGACTTTCCAAACTCGCCATCATCGACCGCGACCAACTCATCGAACTCCCCCCCATCGACGTCGCCTGCGATGTTGACAACCCCGTCCTCGGACCAAACGGCGCCACCGCCGTCTTCGGCCCTCAAAAAGGAGCCACCCCCACCGACCAAGCCTTCCTCGAAGAATTCCTCACCCGCCTCATTAACCTTACTGGCGCACAAGACCTCGCCAACAAACCCGGTGCCGGTGCCGCCGGGGGCCTCGGCTTCGGCCTCATGCACTTTCTCAATGCCGACCTCCACCCCGGCTTCGATCTCGTCTCACAAGCCCTCGACCTCCCCTCCCGAATCGCCCAAGCCGACCTCGTCATCACCGGCGAAGGCTCCCTCGACGCCCAATCCCTCTCCGGAAAAGGCCCCGTCGGCATCGCCCGGCTCGCCAACGACCTCGGAAAGCCCATCTTCGCCCTCGCCGGTCACATCTCTAGTGAAGTTCGTACGTCAGGCCTCTTCGAACAATGCGCCGCCCTCACCGACTTCGACCTCCCCCTTGAAAACCTCATGTCGGACGCCGCCAGCCTCCTCACCCGTAAAGTTCGTGAACTAAGCGACTTGCTCCCTCTCCACGAAGAAGGTTAGCTCGTCCTCACATGAGCAAAGCAGTTCTCTTATTCTCCGGACAAGGAGCCCAAAAAGTTGGCATGGGCCAGGACCTCGTCGAATCCTATCCGAGTGCCAAAGCCCTCTTCGCAAAAGCCGACCAAGTCCTCGGTCGATCCCTCACTGACGTTATGTTCCATGGCCCCGCCGAGGACCTCACCCGCACCGGCAATTGCCAACCCGCCCTTTTCCTGCATGGACTCGCCCTGCTCGAAGTCCTTCGTGAAAAAGTCCCTTCGCTCGAACCCGCCGCCGCCGCGGGCCTTTCCCTCGGAGAAATGACGGCCCACTGCGCCGCCGGAACTTTCACCTTTGAAGAAGGACTTAAACTCGTCGCCCGCCGCGGCGAACTCATGGACCAGGCCTGCCAAGCCAACCCCGGCACCATGGCCGCCATGATCGGAGGCCGCGATGAGGACGTTGCCCGCCTCGCTAAAGACTGCGACGTCGATGTCGCAAACCTCAACTGCCCCGGCCAAACCGTCCTCTCCGGAAAAGAGGCAGGCATTGATGAAGCCGTTTCAAAAGCCAAAGAATATGGCCTCCGCATGGGGAAAAAACTCCAAGTCGCCGGTGCCTACCACTCCCGTCTCATGGCCGGAGCCCAAGACCAACTCGGCGAAGCCCTCGCCGCAACCGAGATGAGTGAGCCAAAAATCCCCGTCGTCTCAAACTTCCTCGCCCAGGCAGCCGATGGCCCCGACGCCATCCGCGCATCTCTCAAAGATCAAGTCACCGGCTCCGTCCGTTGGATCGAATCCATCCGCCTCCTCCGTGCGCAAGGACACGACCTCTTCATCGAGCTCGGACCCGGCAAAGTTCTCGCCGGATTCATGTCCAGAATCGACAAAGAAGCCCGCATCATTTCCATCGAAGACGCCGCCTCATTGGAGGCCGCAATCGCCGAACTTTCCTAACTAAAAAAAGTGCGCTTAAGTGCGATTAAGTTCTTGCCCAACTCCGGCGGTCACCATAGGTTCCGCCCGTCAGCCAACAATACGGAGCGGTAGCTCAGTTGGTTAGAGCGCCGGCCTGTCACGCCGGAGGTCGCGGGTTCGAGTCCCGTCCGCTCCGCCAATTTAACCTTTGTTTTTACAAGGGTTTTTTTGTGACTTGCCCTAAATTCGCCTACTCCCATGGAAACGCGCTGTTAGGGTTCCGAAGGCTCTTGTGCCCTACTCTGATAAGGCTGGGCTGTAATGCGAGCAACGGAGGGCACAAAAGAGACGCCGTATTTTGACTGCTGCCCTTAGTGGATACGATCAGTCGTAGCAGGATCTTTGGCTGAAGTGATCTGATCCACTGGCTTTGACTCAATTATGGGGCTCTCCATTACCGGAGATGCTACCAACTCGCAGAAAAGGCAACATACCGCAAAAAAAACACAACCTAACAGAAGCCCACATCCCCACCCCTCCCATAATCATAGTTAACGCTACTAAGATAATGCCTACCCAATTCCCCACCAACTACCAGGACCTCTGCCAAATCCGACCTCCCCGAATGGTCCGTTCTCGGAAAGACTACCACAGTGTTCAAGCTACCATCGAAGAAATTAAAAAACTTCGCCGCCGCCTGACCAAAGACCAGCGAGCTTACCTTGAACTGCTCCACCTAATCTCCGATCACTATCTGTCACAAGAATCCACCAGCTTCGTGCTCAATCCGATTAAGCTCCTCCATCAATTGATACACGATTACGGCCTGAGCAAAACGGAGCTCTCCCGCATTCTCGGAAAGTCCCTCTCCCTGGGTTCCATGATTCTCAGTGGACAACGAAAGATCACCAAAGAACACGCCCGCCGATTGGGCCGCTACTTTGACATGCAACCTGAAGCCTTCCTCGGACAGCCCTCATGACGTGGTCTTGTCGACGTCGCTGTCCGAATCCCTGCATCGCTTCCCTCTCGCCCTGCTTTGCGGCCGATAATGATCCCCGCGACACTCTTCGCCTTCTAAAGAATCTCTGCCCTGGTCGTCTTCTCGTCAAAAAAGCAGGGCTCACTATCTTACAAAATTCCCGCCTCCTTAGTCCCGGCGAAGGCGGTAATGACTTCATCGAATTTGACTCAAACCACCTCAATCATCTCAGCATCATCCTCTTCCAATGTCCGGTCGGAAATTGCCTCCGCTCTGCCCTGCTCAACCAAAAATCAGAGATCGTGAGCCATCTCATTTTGGATTCCGTCCCATGGCATTCGGCCGAAGCGGATGCACTCCGTTCCCAACTGGACATCCGTCCGGTCCAATCCTCCCACTGCTTTGAGCACTGTGAACTTTGGTTGGACGATTGGTCCGAGGAACCACTCTCGCCACCCAGAAGTCACGATAGCACCGTCACCAAGGAACTCCTTCGATCTTGGTCCTCACTCACAGTCTCCGTTCAACGCGAGGAATTTCGTTTGGAGTCAAAACTGAACCCCTCCTTCATCGACACCGATCAATCCATCATTCGCTTTGCCGATCACCGCCAGCGCCATGTCGTCTACGCAGATCTCAACCAAGTTGATTTTCAGTTTCAGCAAAACTCACTGGCGATTTCGTGCTAAAACCAATCGCAGCACTAAGGAACGATCCCAATCCATCGCTAACAAAAATCAATTTACCACCAGCACCATGATGCCCTTCCCTTCATCGTCTTCCTGATCTAAGACTCTATGACTCGTTCCTTTACCTCCATCTTGTTCGCCTTGGGCCTATCCGCTCATGCTGCCGAAGTCCGCCTCTACTCCGAACGTCACTACGATGCCGACAAAAAAGTCTTCGCCGCCTTTACCGAAAAAACCGGAATCGATGTCAAAGTCGTGAAAGCCGGGGCCAACGAGTTGATCGCCCGGCTCAAGTCGGAAGTGAAAGCTCCCCAAGCCGACCTCTACATCACCACCGATGCCGCCAGTCTGACCAAAGCGACCAAGGCCGGCCTTCTCACGCCGCTCAAAAGCGAAATCATCAACAAGCAAGTTCCCGCCTCACTTCGAGGAAAAGACGATACCTGGGCCGCCTTCACAATGCGGGGCCGAGTCATCGTTTATGCCAAGGACCGGGTCAAAGGCAACCTCCCTAAAAGCTACCAGGATCTCGCCTCTCCCGCCTACAAAGGAAACATCCTCATCCGTTCCTCAACCAATAAATACAACCGCTCCCTTCTCGCCTCCCTCATCGCTATCGACGGAAAGGCAAAAGCCACCAAGTGGGCCACCGGAGTCAAAAAAAACCTCGCCCGTCCTCCCCAGGGAAGTGACCGCGATCAAGTCCGTGCCCTCGCCAAAGGCCTCGGTGACTTCGCGGTGGTCAACACCTACTATCTCGGCCTCCTTGAGCAATCATCCAACGAAGAAGACCAAAAAGCCCGCGCCGCCGTCAAGGTCATCTTCCCCACCTCCGGGGATCAAGGAACCCACGTCAACGTCAGCGGTGGAGGAATTGTCAAAGGCGCTGCGAACCAAGAAAACGCGCGGAAATTCCTCGAGTATCTCGTCTCGGAAGAAGTGCAAAAACTCTACCAAAAACTCACCTCCGAATATGCCGTCGTCCCCGGCATCGAGCTTGAACCACTCCAAAAATCTTGGGGGGAAATCTCCCCGGATTGTGACACCATTCACGTCATGGGAGAGCACGATCAGGAAGCCGTCAAGATCTTCAACTTCGTGGGTTGGAAATAAAGCCCCGCCCCCATCCATCCTCACCCGTCCCTTCGTTGGCTCAAAAAAACAAGCACTCACAACTCTCGGACGGGTGGGATCTTTCTCTCTGGCAAATTCTCGCGTGGGCCCTCGGCCTCCTCTTGCTTTCGCCCGTCATCGTAATCCTCGCCTCCCTCTTCACGCCCCTCACGCCGGATGCCGCCGAAGCCTGGCAGCAACTCCAAGAATACCTTCTTGAGGATGCCATCAAGGAAACCCTAATCCTCATCATTGGGTCCTGTTCACTCGCTTTCATTCTCGGAGTTCCGGCCGCCTGGTTTGTCGAAAATTTCCACTTCCCCGGTCGCCGTTTCCTCTCAATCGCCCTCGTCCTGCCCCTCGCCATCCCGCCCTTCATCGCGGCCTACCTTTCCACCGAGGCTCGCGAAAAATTCATCCCCTTCCTCATCAAGGTTCGGACCGAACAAGGTATCGATACTTATCTCCTCTGGGAAGAAGGCCTCAGATATGGCTGCCTCATTCTCCTCTTCGCCTCCGTCCTCTACCCCTACGTTTTTCTGGCGGGACGCAGCGCCTTTTCCGGCAGTGGCATCATCCTGGGCGAAGCCGGACGAATGCTCGGGCGCTCCCCGTGGATGGTTTTCTGGACCGTCCAATTCCCCCTCGCCCGCCCCGCGCTCGTCGCCGGACTCTTCCTCGTCGCGATGGAAGTCCTTAACGACTACGGCGCGGTCAAGCACCTCGGCTTCAGTACTCTCACCGTGACTCTTTTCAGCACCTGGTTCGGTCTCGATCAAATCGAAACCGCCAAACGCCTTGCCGGGTTCATCCTCGTCACCATCTTTCTTCTTGTCGCGCTGGAACGCTGGCACCGTGGTAAAGCACGCCTCATCCTTCATCAAGAAGGCCGCCCCATCACCCCCGCTCCACGTGGCCTCTTCGTCACGATCTGCTGCTATCTCTCCTGCCTGATCCCCATCTCCCTCGGCCTCATCTTCCCAACTTATTCTCTGGTTCACTGGCTCCTCGAAGATGCCACCAAACCCACCGCCGAAAGCTGGCGGGAGATTTTCCAAGCCGCAAAAAACAGCCTCATCCTCGGCCTCGTCGCGACCGTCACCTGCCTCGTTTCCGCGCTCATCATCATGGGCATCGTGCGCTACTCGCGCGGAAAACTCCTCCGCTTCCTTTCCCACGTCTCCACCGTCGCGGGCTACGCCAGCCCCGGCACTGTCATCGCCCTGGGCATCATGGGCGTTGCCGTGACCGCACGCCATTGGTTTCCAGCCGGCACAAGCATCGGCGATTTCTTAATCTCAGGAGGAATGCTCTGGCTCATCTTCGCCATCGTCGCACGCTACTTCTCAGTCGCGGCCCAGATGGTTCAGCAAGGGCTCGCTCGCCAACCCGAAAACTTCGACCAAGCCTCCCGCATCCTCGGCGACAGCCCCCTCCAAAGTTTCCGCAAAATCTCGCTCCCTCTTCTCACCCCCAGCCTCCTCGGCGGAGCTACTCTCGTCTTCGTCGATGTCTGCAAAGAGCTCCCGCTCTGCCTCTTGCTACGACCCTTCGAATTCGAAACCCTAAGCACCCTCATCTATGGAAAAGTCGATCAAGGGACAATCTACGCCTGCGCCATGCCCTCTCTCTTCCTCATCCTTCTCTCCATGATTGGACTCATCCTCGTCGAACTCAATGGCTGGCGAAAGCTCCACCGCAAATCCGATTCATGATCACTCTCGCAAATTCTCTCACCGTCGAAAAGGTCTCCCTGACCTATCCCCGCTCACAATTCCCCTCGGTTTCAGAAATCTCATTCACTCTCGCTCCTTCTCAAATTCTCAGCATCGTCGGAAAAAGCGGCAGCGGAAAATCTAGCCTCCTCCGCGCCATCAGCGGGCTCGAACGACCTCAGGAAGGACAAATCACCTTGGGCGAAACTCTCCTCAGCGGCCCCGAAAAATTCATAAGACCAGACCAGCGCAAAATCGGACTCGTCTCCCAAAGCGGCGATCTTTTCCCCCACCTCACCATCGCTCAAAACGTCACCTACGGACTCAAAAAATGGCGACGTTCCGATAAAAAAAAGCGCTGCCTCGATCTCCTCGAAGCCGTCGGCCTCGCCGGCCTCGAAAAACGCTACCCCCACCAACTCTCCGGCGGAGAAGCCCAACGAGTCGCCCTGATCCGCGCCCTCGCCCCCCGCCCCGCCTTGCTCCTGATGGATGAGCCGTTCAGCAATCTCGACACCATGCTCCGGGAACACTTGCGCCGCATCACCGTTGAAGTGCTTCGCAAGGAACAAACCACCGTCCTCTTCGTCACCCACCATCCCGACGACGCCCTCGCAGTCGGCGATCAGGTCGCGGTCATGCACCACGCAAAGATCATCCAATACGCCTCGGCCCGTACCATCTGGGAAAATCCCGCTTCTGCCGAAGTGGCCGCCCTCTTTGGCAGCATCAATGAGATTCAAAACTCCGAAGGAGAGAGTGGACCCCCGGATTGGCTTCGCTCCGACCAAATCACCTTGGGAAGCGAGTCCCCGGAGTGCCTCGCCAAAGGAAAAATCACAGCCATCGAATTTCTCGGCTCCTTCCAACAAATCTTCGTCCAACCGGATGACCAATCGCAGGAGATCAAAATCAAAGTCCCGGCCAGCCAATCATATGACTTGGGAGAGCGCGTTGGAGTACGACGAAACCCGTAGTTAGGGTGTTTTTACCTTCTTCGCAAATCAAAGCCACTCATTGTCAACCGAACGACAGCACCGTCTTAGAATTTCCGCCATCGTCCGAAGCGATGAATCAATACCAACTGCCATTCGCCGTCGCTCTCATTTCCTTCTCCGCTCCGATGCAAGCAATGACCGTCCTCGCCCCGAGCGAGGATATCATGACCTCCCCATTTTTTCAGGGAACCGACCTTGTCAGGGGATACAGTGGAGATAACCGGGGGACTCTTCGTGTCAGCACTGATAATCCTTTCGGTGTTGGTAATGCCGAAACCATCTACATGTCCTTCGGCTTCGACCCTGCGAACTACACCGGACCTGTTGCGAGAGCCGTTCTCTCCGTGACCTCGGTTTCCGGAGGTTTTAATGCGGATGCCAGTGCCGCCACTCCCTTCCTCGTTTCGGCCCATGCCGTGAATGCCGACCCTTTCAGCTCCATCACCGACGATACCAACGCGACCGGATCCATCGCCTGGAATGCCTTTCTTAATAACAATATCCTCGCAGCAGTCGATTCCACTTCAATCGACGACGTCGGCGTCTTCCAGTTCGACGTCACCCCCCTCATCAACGATTGGATCGCAGGAACAAACACCCAATTCAGCATCGCGCTAACTGGAAAAAATGACATCGGCGGAAACGAATTCCTCCACGGATTTTCCAACAACACCGAAGTTCCCGGAGCCACCTTCCTCACCATCAATCCCGTTCCCGAGCCATCGACCGCGCTCCTCTCCATCCTAGGAATCACCCTTGGCCTTGGCAACCGTTGCAGAAAAGCACGTTTATAAACCAACAGTCCCATGAACCGACTCAATACCTCGCTCCCGTCCTTTTGGAGCAACCTGTCCTTTCTTTCACAGTGTAAACTGACTTTGGAAGCACCCACCAGTGTTATCCAAACCTCCATCGATTTCTCCTCGGCTCATCTCATTGATGACATCCTCACCATTCCCGGAGCCGGACTCTCTTTGAAAAGTTCGTCTTTTCTCGAAGTCTACGCTACGAGCCCGTCACCTGCCCTCCAATTGATCTCCGCCACCCGGCAACTCGGCATCACTCTCCAACCCACGAATACGCAGGAATTCAAACAGTTCCGTTTTTTCTGCGAAGCCTACTCCGGTGCCTCTGCGCCTAAAGACTTCCAACCGGACGGACCAGCCACCCCCGAACTCTGTCCCTGCTGTCTCGATGCCGCCCAGATTCGCATTCGCCAACTCGCCCAGAATCCTCTCACCGCAGTCCTGGCACACTCCGCCAGCTCTCAAATCCCCTTGCTCGTTTCCACCGAGAATGAGGACGGATGCCTGACCATCGCGCACACGCCGACAAACGTCCTCAAAAAGGACGAGTGTCTCGTCTCAGAAGGTATCACTGATCACATTGAGATCAGTATTCGCCACCTTCACGCCATGCGCTTGACCAAAGAAATGATTGACGGTCAAAAATATCAATCCCTGGAACTCCTCAGTTCAATTGGCAAAACGACCGGTCGAATTTCGGCCCCGGCCAATCTAATCGAAAACGCTTGGGAGGACATCTTTAGCAGAAGGGATCATTGCTATGAAATCATCCACTCTTAACCGAAACATGACTTGCCAAATACAAATTATCATGGCCACCCAAACCGGTGGTGCCGAAGATGTCGCCACTGACGTTCGTGACATGCTCAAGCAAGAAAGACTTAAGGCCGAATGGCATGATCTCGCCGACACTGACGATATCACCTTCTTAAAAAAGGCCACATTGATCATCGGCGTGGTAAGCACTTGGGGCGACGGCGAAGCACCTGATGACGCCGTGCCCTTCTTCGAAAACCTTCGCGAAGGCAGCTCTCTCGATCTCCCCCAAACTCCCCTCGCCATCATGGGCCTGGGAGACTCCGGCTACGATATCTTCTGCGGCTGCGGCAAGGAGCTCGAGCGTGAACTCATTCGTCACGGAGGAAGGTCCATCCTCCCCAGAGTTGATTGCGACACCTGGTTCGACGACGAACTCGAAAAGTGGCTTTCCGATCTCAAAAGCGTCCTGCTCCCGGCACAGGTTGCTTCTTAAAAATCTCTCGCGAGAATGTGTGTGTGTCGCAGGGGGAGGGGTTTAACGACTCTTTCCCCTGCTGCTTTTAGCGAGTGTGACTGCGGTAATCACTAAAAGAAAAGTCATCACCAGTGCTCCCCATTTCGCGTCCGTAAAGCCTTTCCAAAATCGTGCAATTTGATGTCAGACTCAAACTATCCTCGGAAAAAATCACGAGTAAAAATAGTGATCGAACTTGATGAAAAATATTCTGCGTAGCTTGCAAAGGGTTCCGCCTTTCCCGAAAACTTGCTCTAGTTCATCATTCCGGAATTAACAGTGCATTTGGAATAAGGGATGCTTACTCTTAAACACGGTTGATCTTCTCCGAAAGCGCTTCAGTCAGCTTGGCCTCGATTGCCTCAATGAGGCTCACCGCTCAGGTAAACCTCCTATCCATTCTGCCAAAATCCGCCAGAAGATCGTAACGACGGTTTGTGGTAAACCGCCAAAAGGATTGAGCCGCTGGAGCTGCGGCACCCTGGCAAAAAAACTGAAGCTTTTCAAAACCTTCATTCACACCGTTTTGACTGAACATGATCTCCATCCACATCGGCTCAGAACATTTAACTTCAGCCCGGATCCCCGCTTTGAAGAAAAACTTCTTGAAGTCGTAGGCCTCTACATGAGCCCGCCCGAGAAAGCCCTGGTGCTGTGCATGGATTAAAAAAACGGCATTC
>JBLHUR010000063.1:0-30959 GCA_047629805.1 Akkermansiaceae bacterium
TAAGTTTCTAAGATCGATAGGCTTTGAAAGATAAGCATCCATTCCAACCTCCATGCATAGCTTTTCATGCTCGATTAAAGCATTCGCTGTCATCGCTATAATAGGTAAATCTGCATACACAGCGCCCACCTCTCCGGCGCGAATCCTCTGGGTGGCTTCGATTCCATCCATCACAGGCATTTGCATGTCCATGAATATAGCTTTATAAAAGAGCTTCTCATTTAAGACATCGAGAGCTTCCTTGCCGTTAACAGCAACATGTGCTGTGACCCCAAATTTTGACATCATCAGCGTTGCTACCTGTGCGTTGACAGAGTTGTCTTCAACAACCAGGACAAATTCTTTTCCATCACTCGAATGATCTGCAACTGGTTTAGTCTCATTATCTGATAATTTATTACCTTCTACTAAAGAAAAAAGAGATGCAAGAAGCTCGTTCTTACGGACAGGTTTATAAAGGACGCGGTCATAGCCAACGGCATACGACTTCTTCCGGTCTCCTTCCAGACGAGATGAAGTCACCAATATCATAGATGGGCTATCACCACCGTAGAGTTTCTTAACCTTTTTAGCCATTTCTATTCCGTCAACATCGGGCATCAGCATATCAGTCAACAAAACATCAAATGGACTTCTTACATGAGCTATCTTCTTCATCGCCTCATTGGCATTGGTTGCCAATGTTACTTGGCAATTCCACTTCAGGAGCTGTGCTTTCATAAACTTAAGATTGGTAGGCTGGTCATCAGTAACCAACACCTTGAGACCTTTTAAGTCATCTATCCTGGGGGCTTCGCTCTCGTGCTGACCATCAGATGGTGAGCAAGGCAAGGTTACAATGAAGTCAGATCCTTTCCCTTCTAATGATTCAGCTGTGATTGAACCACCCATTATTTCGACCAGTTGTTTGCAGATGGCCAAGCCGAGGCCTGTCCCGCCATATTTACGCGTGGTTGAAGCATCAGCTTGTTGAAAAGGAGCAAATAACAGGTTTTTAATTTCAGAATCAAAACCAATGCCTGTATCAGAAATGACTAGTTGAAGAGATTTACTGTTAGGATGGGAAACTTTAACAACTACAGATCCAACTTCAGTAAACTTCAACCCGTTAGACACTAAATTAACAAGCACTTGGCGAACACGTCCCACATCACCTTTTTGGTAAATAGGGACATTATCATCAACGCTATACAGCAGCTCCACATTTTTCAAAGCGGCTACCAGAGAGTGTATATCCAACGTTTCTTCTATGCACTCTAGTAAATTATAATCTTCATACTCCAACTCAATTTCGTGACTTTCAATACGTGAGAAATCGAGCAAGTCATTAATAATGTTGAGCAAAACTTCGCCACTCTTTTTTATGATTAAAAGATTCTGTCTCTGCTCTTCTGACAAATCTGAAGATAATAGAATATCGGTAAAACCAAGAACTCCATTCATCGGCGTACGGATCTCATGACTCATCGTCGCTAGAAACTCACTTTTCGCCTTGGTCGCTGACTCCGCAGCCTCTTTAGCCTGAGCTAGGATTTGTTCGTTTTCCTTGATTCCCCGGATTGACTCGCCCAATTCATTCAGAGCCAAACTGAGCTGATACATTTCCAAGCTACTTCTGACAGTTGATTTTGAATCCAAATCTCCCCTTCTCAAGCCAACTAATATCTTATGCAACTTGCCTAAAGGGTGAATCAACATGAAGTGGCTAACCAATGAAATGATGAGTGTCAGAACTATGAACAAGGTGAGGATCACCCAACGTATAGAGTTGCTTTTTTTAATGATCGCTTCTCGCTCGAGATTAACATCCCAAACGGTGTTGATCGTTCCGAAAACTTCATCAGAAATGATAATCTGATTCGAATGACTAAATAAGCTTGAAGCGTTATGTGAGACCTCGGTGTCATTCCAATGCACCAAGGTTAGACCATCTTCATTCGTGATCAACACTTCACTAAGGCCGACCTCTTGCTTTGCTACTTGCTCAACCGTAGCCCTAATAATTTCAATATCTTCCGCGATGATTGCCTCTTTAGATGAGGCTGAAAGAAGGCTAGAAAAGCGTCTGTTTTGCTCTTTGGCGTCATGCTCCATTTTATGAAGTAAGATCTTTTGTGTTGCAAAAATCCCAGCAAGAACTAACAGAAACGAAAATAACAACAAAGCAACGCCCAGCTGAATCCATAAGGGTATATTTCTTTTCTGCAGTTTCATTGTCTTTGTGGCATACAGATCTTAACGATCGAAGAATTTTCGGTTGTTATTAATCGAGGTTCTAATCCAGTCGTAATCCTTATCTTCGCCACTGAGAAAACCTTGTTTTCCAAGAGCCTTTAATGCGGCTTCATCCTTCATGGAGAGAAGGGCTTTTCGCAGAGCTTCAACCACATCGGGATCGCATCTTTTATTCACAACCCAGGGTTTAGTGACATTTTTAAACGTTGTTAAAATTCGCAGTGGAGTCCCCTTCGTCTTTAGCTTTTTAAACGTGCTTTCTTTAAGGGCCCCTGCATCGAAACGTCTTGCACCTACTGCAGCACCTACCGCGTCGTGGCGTTTAAGGTATTCAAACTGTTTAAGATCACTAGACTTAACCCCATTTTTAGCCAAGAGCTGTTGAGACAAATACCTCCCAATTGTAGATCTTTCATCACCGAAGGCAAAACTTCTACCTTTAAGATCTGACAAGGTCTTTATCTCGCTATCTTGGTGAACCGCTATCACTCCATTGAAAGTCTTGCTGCCCTTATTTGACTCCATTGCCAAAACTGACAAAGTGTCATTCATCTCTTTAGCCATCACATAAGAGGCTGGCCCAAGCCGTGAAAAATCATTTTTTTCTAAAACAACTCTTTGGATGCCCTCTTCATAAGAGGAAGCCACATCAATTTTAATCTCAACCTCCCGATCTAGTTGCTCCTCTAAAGAAAGTTCGAGCTGCATCAGCAACGGCTTAAACTGAGCAACAACCTGAGAGGGCCTATCCGCAGCATAGATGCCGAACACCAAACTTAAAGTTTCTGATTCTACTGAAATGCGATTAACTGGAGCTGGCTGCCCAGAACGATCACAGCTGACCAAAGTCAACAAAAAGGTAAAGAGATGTAAACATCGCATTTTTCACCCTACTAAGAAAACGCAAGAAAAGTCAATACCGTAATTACTTCATGAATCTTAGCAGTAATAAATCTAACACGGCCGCGAAAATATTTTGCTACGGAAAACATGCTAGGCATACATTTAGAGAACCCTCTATGATTCCCGCCACCACATGAGTTCCCCTGTTTTGGTGACCCTTTTTCTGGCGCAGAATCGAGGTGTTTTGGGTGGCACTCCCAGAGTGCCCCCAACTCGCGATTTTCAACAACCTTACTCTCAGACAGGCTTCGATGGATCCGGAGAAGGCGGATTGTCTAATCGGAAAGGCAATGGGCGGGATTGTGCCGAAGGCTCCGGGAAGTGGGGAGGGCAAGAGACGAAGTTTTTTTTGGTGGATCGAAATTCTTGCGACCATGTGATGTCGGGGGCTGCGGGTGAGGATTTGTTGTTTGGAGATGTGGAGAAGGAGGATTTTAGGACGAGGTAGAGTCTGCCGGTTCGGTAGGATCTTTGTTTTTTAATGAGGAGGGGGGTGGGGATCTCTTGGCCGCGTAAAGCGGCGACGTCTCACGCGATTGTTGGTGTGGGGGAGTTCGAAGAAATGATCTGGAGTTCAAAAACCTCGCATCATGGCTTGGCTGAGTCCTGCGAGCCTTCCGGGGCCGCATGTTTCCAAGCAAAAGTCCGATGAAAATACGACACAGTCAGACCTGAAGCACAACGGCTCGAGCAGGAGTGTTTAGAAAATTTGAAAATCAGCCTCCGGGGACTTTTTTAGGACGCGCTAATTATTGCGATCCCTAAAAGCCATTCGAGTTGGATTCGACAACGATCCTCGTAAATCGACTCGATTCCGGTAAGGGCACACGATACTCGTCGACATAAATTCCATCGGCTCGCTGGGTGTCCACAACCTTCATGACTCCGTTCAAGCTGGAGCCATCGAGAGGCTCCCGAGTCCAGGTGATAAGGTTCGAGGAAAACTCCACGAAAAATTGCAGGTCTTCCGTATGTTGGTTGGTCTGGAAGGTAAGAGCGATCGAGGATCCTGGGGTTTGGCAAAGTGGAGTAATCTGGAGCGGGGAAGAATCTCTCTGCTTGGGATCGAGGGCGAAGGCATACTCGGCTAGGTTGTTGATGCCGTCTTGATCTGGATCATCTTCCGGGGCCGCGATCGCAGCTTCTCCCGGCGCAAACTGCTGATCTTGCCAATCGTCGTAGGAGAGGTCGGGCTCGGATGTCGCAGGGAGATCAAAATAGGTGACCAAGGCCGCAGCTTGAGCGCGCCCCAATGCGACATAGTCAGGACCGGTGATCCACTCGTTGTCCGTGATCCGGCGGAAGAAATGCCCCTCGTGAGTGAGGGCCATGACTGACTCTCCCCAATGATTCCAGAAGTAGGATTCGATGAAGGTGCAGGCGTTGAGTTGGGAAAACTGGGGATCTCCATTGGCAAACAACGGGGTCGCGGCGGCAAAAGCCTCAATGTAGTTTTGCTGGATCACTTCGAAGGCAGGTGAGACCGAAGGGGATAGGTGTTTGAAGAAAAAGGTGTCGCTAAAGTTTCCTCGGGTCGAATGGAGATTGAGAGCGAGTGTGATCGGGTTTGAATTGGCCATGCGTTCGTCAATATGTCCCTTCACCGCTTCCACTTCCGGGGTTCGGATCCCGCACCATTCCGATTCGAGATCAAAGCCCTTGCTGTCCCAGCGGGTTTTTCCCAGGTACACGCCATCCACGTTGAGCAACGGTAGGACATCGAACAAGCAATGCTCGCGTAGTTGACGTCCTAGGGGGGAATCTTCAAGGATCTGTTCCAAGAATCCCAACAGACAGTGGGTCGAGGTGACTTCCCCGGCGTGGGCGCGCGAGTGGATCCAAACTCGGTGCTTCCCGGAGTCGGGGTAACGGGGGTTTTCGACCGTGACCAAGGGGAGGTTTCGTCCCTGGGTGGAGGTTCCCAAAATGCGGGAGTTTGCGTAAGGCGAGGACTGCATCATCGTCGACACCTCATTGAAAGTCTCCTCGACTCCGAGCGGATGAAAAAATGCTAACTCGATTTTTTGAATTCCCGGGACGACATTTAGAATGATTGAATTACGATTGGGAGCTTCCAGTGCATCGAGTCGACGCCAACTGCTGGGGGTGGGATCGAGGATCCGCAGAAAGGGGCGCGGATTTTCGGAGTGGTCGATGTTAAGGTTGATCGAGCGACCGGAGACTCCGTCCATGGTGAAGCGAAACCAGTATTTGCGTGATCCGATTTCCCCGGATTCAGTATAAATGCTGAGATTGAAATTTCCGGGGGAAGGGGAGAATACGGCCCGAAGAGACCCGTTGTCATAGTCGGAGTCGAACGTGATGCCATCCACGGTCGAGGTAAGTTTGTTGACCTGCCCGAAGGTCAGTGAAAGCAGTGCCGAATAAAAGAGGCTTACCCATATCGTTAGCAAAAATTGATGCGAGGTGTGGGAGAAAGAGGGGGAGAGTGAAGACATAAGACTTCGCCCAGAATAGTTGGATTTTCTTATGGAACTACAAAAATGCCCTTTTTCTCCAGCGCGCCGGGATGAATTCACCTGAGACGCGACGTTTTGCAGGAAAGAGAGGCGGCTTGAGCCAGAGGTGAAGATGTGCTGCCAATTGGGCGGCTGGCTCAGTATTTTAAGTGTCAGACGATATACATGCTGATGAAAAAAGATGCATGGAATGGGTCGCTGTGTGTGGCGCTCCATGGCATGGGTCACTCTATAACCGGGATGGAGTTCAAGCGCCCAAAGCTCAGGAGGACTCTCGGCGGGCCAACTCTCAGCCAAAGGAGTTGGATCCGGTGCAATCAAGTTCTTATCAGTGCAAAAATTCTGTCACCTTTTCGGGAGGACGAGAGTCTGATTGATTGAAGCGATGGAATTCGTCAGCCAAGAAACAAAAACAATGCTTAGCATCATGGATGATCGCGAGCTGGTCCTGCTTGCCCGGAGCGGTCGGCAGGACGCATTTGTCGAGATTGTAGCACGATACCAAAACCTGGTTGCAGGTGTGGCCTTTTCGATTTTGCAGGATTTCGCGAAGAGTGAGGACGCCGCGCAGGAAAGCTTCGTGAAAGCCTGGAAGAGGATGCGCGACCTTCGCGAACCGGAAAAGTTGCGGCCTTGGCTCGCACAAATTGCCCGGAATTCTGCGCTCAATCAGCTTCGGAAAGATCATCTGGGAAATTCATCAACGGAGGATCTTGAACTGATCGAAGATCCCGCATCACGGCCCGACGAATTGATGGTGCAGGCGGAAGAACGGGCAACCGTGCTAAAGGCTCTGGCTTCGCTGCCGGAGAAATATCGCCTTCCGTTGGTCCTCTTTTATTGCGACGAAAAATCGATCCGTGCCGTTGCCGAGGCTCTCGACCTCCGCGAGGATGCCGTTAAGCAACGTCTCTCAAGAGGTCGGGCGAGGCTACGGGAACGGATGACCGGATTGATCGACTCGGTGCTCGGGAGCGCTCGACTCGGCCGCTCAAACGCCCTTTTTACCGCAAGCGTTGCGACCGCGATCGGCGCACTCACCAAGTCCAGTGCGTTGGCGGCTGCCGCGATCAGCACCACCACCAATCAAACCACCGGCACCGCTTTCTCCACCTCCCTTGCCATGACTTCTTCAAAATCCACCCTCTCGACCGTCGCCCTTCTCATGGCCGTGAGCCTGCCAATCGGCTACTCTGCGCATAAGCTCATCGAGGGAGATTCCACTCCAACGGCCGTGACACAAACCGCAGGACTGGACGCGCATTCGAAGTCATCTATAGAGTCCTACGAAATTTCGCTGAAGGAGAGTCAATTAGTAGAGGAGTGGCGGAAACTTCGTGCGAAATACGGAGATCAACATTCCGATCTCCTGCAGCTCCGCGCGGAGATCACCGGGATCCCGAATCGCATTCAACGCCGGGCCTTCACCGCGATTCTCATTTCGGAATGGGCGGAACTTCATGCCGCGAAGGGCTTGCCGTTTTTTCGCGAGAAAAACCGGGCCAATTGGGAGCGGGATCTTTTCTTGCACGAAATGTTCAGACAGGACGCCGAACAAGCAATCGATGTCTTGATGGCAAGCGGCGATGCTTGGGAAGAGTTTGCTGCGAAATATTTGAACGAGATCGCGAAACAATTGCCTCACCGACTCGCCGCCGTGGTCGCCCGACTCCCTTCCAGAATTCGCTATTTGGCGATCGAAGATGCCTTTGAGCTCTATACTCAAGATGATTTGGATGGTGCTCGCCGGGCGGCAGAGGAGGTTTCCGGACTGAACCGACCGAAAGCCTTTGCTGGAATCGCGCGGGCTTGGGCCGAGCAGGACGGACAAGCTGCGCGGACTTGGGCCGAAAGCATCGAGGAAGCGAGCTTGCGAGAATCGACGGTTGGCGCTGTCCTCGTCGGATGGGCTCGGACTGACGCATTTGAAGCTCTTGATCAGCTTGCCTCGATGCCCTTCAAAGCCGGTCCTAGTCCGGCGGCAATGGTTCTTGGTGAAGCGGCAGATCACGATTTTGATGCTACGATGGCGTGGCTTCGTGATAATTCCGACCAACTCGGCTCCGACGCTTTCTCCGGGCTGAGGAGAAGCTTTGACCAGCGTTTGCTGGCCGACCCAGCCGTTTTTTTGACGCGCTTGGACGAAAGTAAAATTCTGGGGCAAGTCATGAGGACGGTGAAAGACTCGGTGAACAACTACGCCGGATCTTCCCGATCAGAGATCATGGACTGGCTCCTGACCAACGAAACCTCAGCAGCTAAAATCGAATTGGAAGAGATGGTTTTGACCAGCCTCGCCTTTGATCAGACTGCGACCGCGATGAAGATCGCCGATGGGATCGCGGACCCGGAGAAGCAGAGAAACGCCATCAAAACCGTGGTCTCGGGAATGATTAATTATGGCCATCTCCCCCACGCGGCGGATCTGATATTCGAAACGGTATCACCAAGCTGGAAAGAGGCGATCGTCACCGGCCTCTTCGAGGAATTTCGTTCGGAGAACGTTCCCAGTTTTCAAAGATGGGCCGAGCGGATGGGTCACCTTCCAGAAACGCATCGCATCTCTGCCCATCAAACCATGGGTCGCGGTTGGGCTGAAATTGAACCGATGAACGCAGTCGATTGGGCACTTGCCCGTTCGGAAGGTGCGCAGCGGAAAGCCTTCGAGCAATGGCTGGAGGCAGATTTGGGAAGTGCCGCAGATTGGCTCGCTACTCAAGAGAGTCTCCAACTCCAAGATGAATTACGGCCCGCCGTCATCAAGCAATGGGCGAAGGAAGATCCCGATGGTGCCTTCCAATGGACAAACACCCAGTTGCAGGGCCGTCATCGGACCCAAGCAATGAAGCAATTCATTCATTCCGTCGCGGCCAATGATCGTGACCTCGCCCTGCAGTAATTCGAAAAAATTGCACCCGGAGCCACCGGGAACGAAGCCGCTGGCGTCATCGCTCAATCATTTTTCTCATATGAGGTTCTCTTCGCAGCCACCCCCGGGGTGGACGCGCAAGGGATTGCCTGGCTCGAAAGCCTGAAGCCTGATCCTCTCAATACAGCCCTGGAAAAAATCAATACATTCTGGGCATACGGACATCCCGAAAGTTTCAAAACCTATCTTCTATCCGATTCGGCCTCTTCCATCTCGGATCAGCAACTCGGCGTTGCGGCGGGAAATCTCGCAAACAAAGACCCTGTTGCGATCATGGAGTGGTCCGAAAATTTTCCGCATCAAAAACAAGGTGTCATCGCAAAATCAGTCCTGTCATCTTGGTTTAGAAACCGCCCGGAAGATGCTACCAAATGGTTCAACAAGCTCCCACTCACTGATGAACGTCGACCTCTCCTGGTCAAAGCTTACTTCGAAGGTTTCGAATATCTTAACCCAGCCGTTGCCGCAGGCCGACTCCGCATGCTTCCAAAAGAAGATTGGGAAACCCTCGACCAGACTCGTCTCACAACGGAAAAGATCGAGAAGATCAAAAACCTCGCAGAGAGATAGCCTTCCCGAACCTATCTGGGGTCTGGGGAGTAAATCTCGCCTCTGCAGATTTGAAAAAATAGAGTAAGCTCTCGGTCCCATGAACCATTCTCGTCGTCATCTCTTAAAAGGTAGTCTCGCTGGAAGCGCGGCAGCCGTGCTTTCATCGATTTCTCAGGCAAGCGGTCAATCGCAAGCAAATCCCAACGCGAGCAGCTCGCCGAAGAAACCTCGGGGAATTATTTTTATGGTCTCCGACGGCATGAGCCAAGGGGTGCTCTCGATGACGGAAGCCTTTTCCCAGCAGACCCGAAAGCAGGGAACCGCGTGGTGGAATCTCCTCTCTAACCCTAATGCGACCCATGGCCTGATGGATACGCCCTCGTCCAGCTCTCTGGTGACGGATTCAGCTGCCGCTTCCAGTGCTTGGAGCGCTGGAAAACGCATCCCCAACGGCCAGATCAACGTCGATGCAAACGGGAAAGAGCTGGAATCAATTGGGGAGACTCTCAAGAAGCAGAAGAGCAATTTCCGAATCGGCCTTGTCTCCACTGCCAGCATCACGCACGCGACGCCTGCCGCCTTCGCCGCTGCGGTAGCAAATCGGGGGCGCGAAGATCTCATCGCTCTCCAGTACCTCGACCGCGTCGATGTCATCCTCGGGGGAGGAGATAAATTTTTCTCCAAAAAGGGCCGTAAGGATAAGAAGGATCTCTTCGGCCTGTTCGAAAAGTCCGGCTATGGTATCGCCCGCACGCGTGCCGATCTGAAAAATAATCGATCCGAAAAACTCCTCGGAACTTTTCAAGATGGTTACCTTCCCTACACCATCGACTGGAACGAAGACAAAGAACTCCAAAAACAAGTTCCGACTCTCACTGAAATGACGGAAGCCGCCTTGCAGCGATTCCTCACAAAAGATGATCCCTTTTTACTCCAAGTGGAAGGAGCCCGCATCGACCACGCGGCGCACAAAAATGACAGTGGCGCGATTCTCCGGGAGCAGATGGCATTCGATGACTCCCTCGCTAGAGTCCTCGCGATGACCAAAGACCACGACGATATTCTCATCGTCGTAACGAGCGACCATGGTAATGCCAACCCGGGTCTAAACGGAACGGGTGCGCGCTATCGCCAAACAAACGGGCACTTCCAAAAAATCGCCCAGATTCGTGGCTCAGCCGAACGCTTCCTTCGTGAATGGAACAAGCAAACAGGAAAGAGCGCTGATATGATTAAAAAGATCGAAGATTTTTACGGATTTAGACCTTCTCAAAAAGCGGCCGATGCCATGATCGATTGTATCGCGGGGCGTGAAGTAGACGAATGGAGCAACCAACTTTCCAATCCAGTCGGGCTCCTCGGGCAAATCGTAGGAAATGTCACCGGCGTCGGCTGGACTGGCATCTGCCACACCGCTGACCCGACTCAACTCACCGCTCATGGTCCGGGCTCAGAGCAGTTCTCCGGATTGGTCCGCAACGACTCCGTGCGCGATCGCCTTCTCAGCCTGCTTGCTGGCTGAATGGTGAAGTCAAGCTAGGCATGTATGAAGGAGAAGATCCCAAATTTTCGGTGGCTACAAAGACTCGTGTTCCCCCGTTTTCCCTCCTTGCTCTTCCCAAACCCATCCTTCAGGATCACCTTCAATTCAAGTTAGAACCATGATCAACAAACGCCGCCACTTCCTCAAGTCCACCCTCGCCGCTGGTGTCGCCCCCTTCATCTCGGGAGGGATCGCCGGAGCTCAAATCATCGGAGCCAATAACCGTCTCCGCCTCGCGGTCGCTGGCCTAAACGGCCGCGGGAAGAGCCATATCGACGGCTTCCTCGCGCAGAAAGGAGTCGAAATCGCCTACTTGATCGACCCCGACAAAAAGGTCCTCGCCAAGCGCATGGATGACCTGCGCAAGAAGGTCGAAGCGAAAGGTATTCCCTTCACCACCAAAGGGATCTCCGACGTCCGTGAAGCCCTGGGTGACAAAAACCTCGATGCTCTTTCTGTCGCCACTCCCAATCATTGGCACTCCCTCATGACCATTTGGGCCGCCCAAGCCGGGAAGCACGTCTACGTCGAAAAGCCGATGAGCCATGACGTTGCAGAAGGCCGGATCTGTGTCGAAGCCCAACAAAAATACGGCGTTGTCATCCAACACGGCACCCAGCGTCGGTCCGATGCCAACATCGCCGGTCTCAGCGAAGCGATTCGTGCCGGAAAATTCGGCCGCCTAAAAATCTCTTACGGATACTGCTGCAAACCCCGCAACGGGATCGGCTCGGACCAAATTTCCACTCCTCCGGAAAACCTCGATTGGAATCTCTGGCGCGGTCCGGCCCAGATCGATGACTACCACGGCAACTATGCGCACTACGACTGGCACTGGTTCTGGAAAACCGGCAACGGCGACATGAACAACCAAGGTACCCACCAACTTGACGTCGCGGCTTGGGCTCTCGATGAAGACCAAACCAACCCCACCCGCGTCATGTCAATCGGAGGCCGTTTCAAATGGGGCGACCAGGGCGAAACTCCCAACACCATGATGGGCATGGCCGAGTATCCCAACGGACAGTGGGCCTTTTTCAACGTCCGCAACGTGAACTACAAAGGCTACGAACGTCAGGTCGAAAACGAATACTACTTCGAAGACGGTGGCCGCATCATCCGCAATAAATACTACGCCCCCGGCTCCAAAAAAGGGGAAGCCGTCAAGGTCCCCGCTGGTGACGTCACCCCCGGCGGCAACTGGGGCAGCTTCATCACGGCTTGCCGCGAAGGCAAACCCGAGATGGCCAACGGCAACGTTCTCGAAGCCCACTACGGCTGTGTCCTCGGCCACCTCATGAACAACTCATACCGCCTCGGCGAAAAAGTGCCCTTCAATTCCAAAGCCGGACGCTTTGGCGACAACGCGGTCGCCGCCGAACACTTCGGTCGCCTCCACAACATCATGGCCGATGGTGTCGGCGTCCCGAAAGACGGATCCAACTACACCGTTGGCCCCTGGCTCACCTTCGACCCTAAGACTGAAAAACACATCGGCGACCACGCCGCCGCCGCCAACGCCCTCCTCAAGGACCCCAACCGGAAAGGCTTCGAAATCCCCGCTCCTGGAAAAGTCTAAAAGTCTAAAAGGCTGTCTCAAAATCTCCACGTCCACCCCATTTTCGCAACCGCCTCTCTCCCCGCGTTTTCATAACGTCTTTCCGGACCTACTTTCGCCAAACTTTGATTCACCACGAAGTAGACATCACTCCCCGGCTTCACCGTCCATCTCACCCGCGCGTTGATGCCGATCTCCTCCGAGACATTGTCGTATTGCAAGTTACCCGTCAGGAGTAAATTTGTCGTCGGCGTCCACTGCAGCGAACTATTCACGACGAGGGTATCAAAATTCCCCCCCGGTAGTTGATGCCAGGCATTGGCCGCCGTAATCCGGGCGGCCCAGTCCGCGCTTGGTTTCCAGAATAATCTCAAATCAACTTCCTGTCGCTGCCCTCCCAAGGATTCCCCAGCACTGACACTAAGCTCCCCCCCCCACTTCCACGATGAGGGGGTCTCGATCCCAGCGAAGACCCGCGTGCTGCGATAATCACCCACCGGCACCGTCACGCCATCGGAGATCTCGAAATCCTCGAGGAAGCGCTCCCGTTCATGCAAAATCCCGATGCTAAATTCGCCCCCTCCACGCCGCTCGAAAGCGACATCGAATTCGTATTCTTCCGAAAGAATCGCCCAGTCTAAATCAGCATCAAAGCCTGCCGAGAAATCAAAATCGATCTCATTCCACAACTTCCCCTTTGGCTCAATTTCGTATGAGAAAAAAGAGGTGAATTCGTAAATCCCCGGTCGCCTCACAAACCCCATGGCCGGATCCAAATCCACCCCAACCCGCTGGAGCCCCACCCGCATATAAAGAGGGTTGTTCGGATACCCCGCCGTCAATCCCCAGCCGTAATCTTCCACCCCCTCATTCTCCGTCTGCATCAACCAACCGATCAGCTCTGCCGTCTCCGCTTTCTGTCCCCGAAATCTGCTATCCTTCAGATGAAAATCCAATCCATAGGTCCGCGCCGAGCCATTTCCCCTGGGGTCACCATCCGTTACAATTGCCCCCACTTGGGACTCCTCAAACAAGTCATAGGTCACTCGCCCTGCAAACACTTCATCCCCAGCCAGCGCTCCCTGCCCGTCCAGACCTACTCCCATTGCCCCGATATTCCACTTGCCGATTTTTCCGGTTAGCTTCGTTCCCATTTCGATTGGCACCCGCTCCCCGTCCGCCGACAAGCCAATCGTGCGCGAATGAAAGGGCAGGGGACTCCGCCGAACCCTGCCAAAGCGAAAATACCGCGCGTCCTCCAGAAAGAAGGACCGCTTCTCCGGGAAAAAAAGAGGGAAGCGCGTCGTGTTCACGACCCGTGCGTCCACTTCGGCATTCGCAAAGTCCGTCTGCCACGTCCACGTCGCGGTTAAGGACGGCGTGATGCGATAGAACAGATCCATCGAAGGCTCGATTTCAAAGATAGACGACCCGTCCGCCTCTTGTCGCCAACGTGCGACTGTCGTAGGTCGGACATCCAGGCCTAGACCCGTTTTTAAATCCTTCATTTCCGTGATGCGACCCGCCCCCTCCAGCGCATAAAGCGACTTTTTTCGCGTCGCCGAGGCCCAGCGCAATTTTTCCTCTTTCCGCCGAATCACCCGCTCGACATTAAACCCCCAACTCTCCTGGTCCGGTTGGAATGAAATACTCCGAAAGGGAATCTCCACCTCAGCGACCCAACCGTCCGCGGTTACCCGGGTCTTGGCATTCCAAATACAATCCCATTCCATTTCCGGACGACTTCCACTGCGCACAACCCCATCACCCAAGCCTCCACCTGCCGCGATCCCAAAAAAGTATCCCTCCGTGCCCCGCGCAAAGGGATCAATCACAATTCTCAAACGATCATCACCCGACCCCGTCGAATCCCTCCGCCGATCCCGTGCCAACACTCCCGCCGGGGTCCGATCAAAACAGGTCACCCCAAGATAGAGCGCCTCGTTCGTCCTCATGATTCTTACTTCCGTCCGCTCCGTCGGAGCCTCTCCCTCTCGCGGCTCCACTTGACCGAAATCCGTGATCCTTGTGGCCTGCTCCCAGACAGCTTCGTTCAACACTCCATCAATTCCCGGTTTCTTCTCAATCCGATGAGGCTCCACCGAAGGTTTGGCACTCCCCATACAAACCATCGCCCCAAAAACCATCATGATGATTCCCCCGCTCTTCCGTCGCCTCACCGCTTTCTCTGTCATTAAACTCATTCAACTAATCCCTCTCACGCGTCCTTCGCCCGCAGAACAAACCAAATCGATGCCACTCCAGCAATACCGGATTGGTTCAATTGTCTGATCAACGGAAAACCTCGACGAGCCTTAGCTGTCTTCGTGTAGGCGGCAGCCTTTGGCCATGTCTAGCCCTTGCTTACTTTTTTGTAATTAGGGGCTTTCCTTGTAATGACTCCCAGCATTGCTCGTCCATCATCCAAATGATGGATGCGTGCCGTATCTCTTGGCGGCGGAGGTTGAAAATGGTCTGTCGCTTGGTGACATGAGCGAGACTCACAAATGAAGGGGACTTTTCTCCCGCTTCTAGCACGGCCGCTTTTTTTTGAGCCGTTTTCATTGCGCGCCAGTTCTGAATCAACTGCCTCGCCTCGTTCCTTACTGACTCCGAACTACGCACGAGCTTTGTATCCGTTTTATCGAGGTGGAGCATGGTGCTGATTTTATCAGTAACCAGAGTCGTTCCGGGTAGGGTGGGCTTTCCGTTCTGATGGGCCTTTGCGAGACCGCTTACCAATTCCTTGGAGCGCTTCAGCTGGCACCATCGCTCCCACTTTGTGAGATCGGGACGCTTTACGTTTTTGTAAGTGGGCAGCCCAGAGGCATCCTTCACGAAACGAACGTCATTGTATTCCGCGTCGAAGAAATCCCGAACTTGCGACAGCCATTTGCCTCTTTCGGTTTGTAGGTTGGCTTCCCACTTCTCTATTGATTGAGCTACCTTAGGATCGGTGTCCGCTGGTAGGGGAGTCGCGGATTTTAGATTTTTCATTTCGCCGTCAATGAGCTCTCCTGTGCGCAGGAGGCTCTGTAACTCGACTTGGTTTTCCCGCATCTTGATTTCGGCATCGACTGCAACTGCGGTTTTCTTCCAGACGTCCGTTTCTGCAGCGTGAGAGATGTCTTTGATCTTGCTGAGAGAGGCGAGTTGCTTGGGGATTTGTGTGACGGGCTCGTTGAACATCTTGATCAGTGACTGAGGCTTCAGGACATCACCCGCCGAAATTTTCACCGTCCCTTTGACGTTCTTAGTGAGTTGTTGGAGAAGTGGCTGTTCTTTGCTGGCCTGCGTGTAGGCGCTGAGAGCTGCGCGGTAGTCGTGATTTCTCACCTTCATAAGTTCGGCAGCTTCGCTCCAGCTCATCTCCACCGTATCGAAGGGGGATTGCGCTGAAATTTCCTTGGCATATCTCGCTCCCTCAACCAAGGAATGCTCCGTCACTGAATCCATGACATTTTGTTGGACACAACTTGTCGTAAAGGCGATCATTAGCCCGAGCAACATCTTGGTAATTGTCCTCACAAAATTTTTATACGGACGGTTGTTTAAACTCTTTCGGGTTTTTTAATAAAGTGCTTGCTGCGCCCTCGCGTTTTCGTGATTCTAACCTGTTAATGAAGGGCGAGATGGATTGAAATGAATCGTATTTCTCCCTTAATTTTGGGCGAAAAGGATACTTTAATTTTTCAAAAAAAGTTCTGATAAATGCTGGTGATCGAGATTTTCTAAATCTTTTCACGCGAATGGTCCGGGGCAGCATTTGCAACTTTGTCCTGCTGAAAGTTCCAGAAGGTGAAATGTCCGTTTGCGCCCCACTTGGACTGAAATTCGTCGCAGGTCTCTTGATTGAATTTCTGCCGAAAGAGCTGTTCTTTATCGCAGCCTGTTCTTTCGTCTGTTTTTCGGGCTACCTTTGACGGGAAGGAGTTGAAGCGAGCTCTGAAGCGGGAGGGGTTTTACGATAGTATGCGTGCCGAAACGAAGTAAGAGAAGGCTATGACATTGCGCCCGCTCACCGTCCTTCTCGTCTTCCTCTTTTCCGCAGTCGGATCTGCCGCTGACTCTCATCTCTTCATCCTCTCCGGCCAGTCAAACATGTCCGGGCTGAAGCCGGAGAACGCATTCCTGCCCGAGCTCAAAAAGCTCCTGCCCGCTGCTGATATCCAGCACGTGAAGTTCGCGAAGGGCGGGCAACCGATTCGGAAGTGGGTCAAGACCTTCGATGAGATTGCGGCGAAAAGTAAGCTGCCTGCCAAGAAAGATCCCGGCACCTTCTATGACCAAACCCTCAAAGTAGCTCTCGCCCAAATCGCGACCAAGGCCCCGAAGACGATCACCTTTCTCTGGATGCAAGGCGAGCGTGATGCAAAGGAGAATCTTTCTGCGGCCTACGAGGAAAGCATGAAGGCCCTCATTGCGAATCTCCGTAAGGACCTCGATGCGCCGAAGATGAACTTCGTGATTGGCCGTCTCAGTGACTTCTCGACAAGTGCGCAATGGGAGGCGGTGCGAGCCGCACAGGTCAAGGTTGCGAAAGACGATTCCCGAGGCTCGTGGGTTGATACCGACGATACCAACAACAAGACGAAGAATGACAAACCGCATAACGATCTGCACTACACCAAGGAGGGCTACGATCTCTTCGGGCAGCGGCTTGCTCGGCAGGCGGTGTTGCTGATTAAAGGCAAGAAGCCGGACGGGAAAGGGCGGCCGGAGTAGTGATCAGAAGGAGCGAGACCTGCGAAAAGTAAGCAGGGCACGTTTTCTGGAAATCAGAAGCAACCGACCTTTGATTGAATCATCAATGCTCTTCCTGGATCAAGCTTTGGAATTCAATTCATGAAGCCGACTTCGCCAATCCGGGCTATTCGCCGCCTCATTAGATTCCCTTCAGCACTCCGGTCGAATCCCCGATCCGGTCGACGGGTGCTCCGGATTCCTGCAACATCCGCATGTAGAGGTTGTTCAGGGGAGTTTTGTCCGGAAGCTCGAGGTGGCGTCCGGTTTGGAACTTGCCGCCCGCATTTCCGGCCACAATGATCGGAAGGTCATCATGACTGTGGCGATCGGCATCGGATAGTCCGCTCCCCCAGACGATCATGGAATTGTGAAGAAGAGTGTTCCCATCGACATCTTCGGTCGCCTTCATTCTTTCAAGGAAGTAGGCAAGTTGTCGGACGTAAAAGGCATCGATTTTTGAGATCTTATCCATCTTATCCTGTGCCCGTCGATGATGGGAAAGGCCGTGATGCCCTTCATTGACCCCAAGACCGGAGAAGCTCCGGTTGCTGCCGTCGTGGGCTAGGAGGAAGGAAGAAATTCGGGTCTGGTCCGTCCTGAAGGCGAGGAGCAACATATCGAAAAGAAGACGGATGTGGTCCTGATATTCACGCGGCACTCCTTCTTCCGGCGCGGCAACACCCGGCTCGGGAGGTGGGCCGAAGCTCTCGGCCTTCTCGATGCGTCTCTCGATCTCGCGAACCCCCGTGATGTATTCATCGAGTTTTTGTCGGTCGTTTCTTCCCAGTTGATTGTTCATCGCGCGAGCATCGTCCATGACAATATCAAGGATCGAGCGCTTTTCGGCCCGACGCTTTGCAAGGCCATTCTTACGTTCATTATTGGACCCACCTCCAAACAAGCGTTCAAAGACCAAACGAGGATTCGACTCAGGTGTCATTGGCTGGGTGGCCGAGCGCCATGACATGTTATACTGATACGCGCACGAGTAACCGGAATCACAATTTCCGGACTTACGGACGGCATCACAGGACAATTCCAGTGAGGGCAAACGAGTCTCAGAGCCAAGATGGCTCGCTGCCATTTGGTCGGCTGAAATCCCCAATCGAATATCCGACCCCGCAGTCTTTTTGGGACGCGCTCCCGTCAGGAAGGTTGCTCCGCTTCGTGCGTGGTCTCCGGCTCCATCCGCCCCAGCCCAGCCGTTGGCCTGTTCCAGACCCTTAATGATTTGCAGGTCATTCTTGAACGCATCCAAGGATTTCATCGACTCATTGAATTTAAAATCCGAACCAGTTCCTTCAGGACGCCATTTGTCCATGATCACCCCATTGGGCACGTAGAGATAGGCCATTCGCAGGGGCGCTCCTGTCGCCGTCATTCCTCGTGCCGCAGCCGCTGATTTCACTTCAGCTCCCAGGGAGCGAAAGGAGGGCAAGGCTACGCTTGCTCCGACTCCACGGAGAAAGGCACGGCGTCCAAGATTGATCGTTGGTTTTTTCATTGGTTGGGGTGTCGGGAATTGCTGGGTCTTCAGGCTTTGATGAGAATTAAATGCGAATCGAATTCAGAATGAGCTTCCGTCTCCGCGTCGTTTTTGAAAAGGAACGCTTTCGGTGACAGCATAAATGAGATCCTTCATCCCGCCACCTTCTTTCACGAGTTGAGCGATGATCGCATCGATCGTGGGAGCATCGTAATATTCCACGCCACGACCAAGCGCATAGGTCAGGATCTTCTCGGTCAGGCAGCGGTAAAAATCCTGTTTGCGAGAGCTTGCGAGGATCTCCTTGAGCTCCATGACATTCGTGAATTTCTCGCCCGTGACCAATTTTCCCGCGCTATCGATCGCTACCCCATCTTCTTCATCGCGCCACTGACCGAGAGCATTGAAATTTTCCAAGGCTAGGCCAATGGGATCCATGCGCTCGTGGCAGGAGGCGCACAGGGCCTTTTCCCGATGCACCACCATGAGCTCCCGCATCGTGGCACCCTTCTTCAACTTCTCCCCGCTCTCCTCCAGTTCTGGCACATTGGGCGGGGCCGGGGGGGCAGGTGTGCCCAAGATATTATCAAGAACAAAGAGGCCTCGCTTCACTGGGGAAGTGCGCGTCGACTGGGAAGTGACAATCAGGAAGGTTCCTTGACCCAGCAGTCCGCCGCGTCCCCGCGCGTTCTCGTCAAACTCCACTTTTCGGAACTCGTTTCCTCTCACTCCCGGGACCCCGTAAAACTTAGCAAGGCTCTCATTGAGGAAGGAATAATTGGCATTGAGGAGTTCCAGGATGGGGCGGTTTTCCACAAGGACATGCTGGAAGAACTCCTCGGTTTCCATCTTCATGTCCCGGCGAGTCTCAAGGTTGAAAACTCGTTGAGCTTTTCTCCGATCCTTTTCCCGGAGGATGCGGCGGACATCAATGCTTAGTCCTGTCAGATCGCGCGCCTTGAGCCATTGACCCACAAAATTTTCGACCATCCGGTCCGCCTTTTTATCAGAGAGCAAGCGGTCAACTTGGCCCCGCAAATTCTCTCGAAGTTTTCCTTTCGCCGCCAGATCCAGCAATCCTTCGTCGGGGGCCGAACTCCAAAGAAAGTAAGAAAGCCGCGAAGCTAGGGCATACTCATCGATTGGGACCACCTTGCTCGGATTATCGGGCTCGGCCTGGACTTCACTTCGGAAAATGAAACTTGGTGAGGTCAGCGTTGCGGTGACTGCCAACCGAACTCCGTCGGCGAATTTAGCACCATCTTCCCGGGATTTTGCGAGGGCTAATGCCGTGAGCTGATCGACCATTCTTTTCCGGGGAGGTCGCCGAAAGGCCCGACGTGCAAAATTCTCCACGATTTCCCGCATATAAGCGGTTTGCTGGTCCTTTTCGGCAGGGGGCAGGCCATCGACAAAGATTCTTTGATAACTCTCTGGATAAAGTTCCCAACTGCCTTCCCTTTCGAGGCTCTTCAATCGAAATTTGCTGATGCGCACGCCCGCCGTCCCGCTTCCCTCTCCCCTTTCGCCTGGAACGATGGAAAACTCAAACGTGTGCTCTCCTTTGGCAAGCTCGAGATTCACGACAAAGCGATCGGGACGTGGTTTGTCAGAATCGATCTCGATTTCACGAAGCTGTTTCCCGTCGACAAAGATTCGCCACGTCGCGGTCTGACCCTTCGGGCGTCCCTGTTCGCTTTCGAGAGAATAAGAGACCTCAAGAGCATATTTTCCGCCAGCATCGAGCCGGCGTTTGGCCCCAACCGTTTGGGCAGTGTCCGCTTCCATGAAGCGAGCGGTCTGACTGCCGCCACGGTCTTTAAAGCTCCCGGCATCAATCTCGATGGGCTTCGCTTCACCGGCATCCAAAGGCAGAGCCATTACGGCGATCTCTCCCGCCGCGTTTAGGTATTTTTCCATCAGAAGCGGTGAGATTGTGAGCACATCGCCGATGGTATCGAAGCCGAAGCCGGTATCATCTGGCGGGAAATTATCATTCGCATTGAAGCTTACTCCGACCACATCTCTGATGGTGTTTTGATATTCCTCACGATTCATCCGTCGGATCGTGACCCGGCCCGGATCTGGATTTTCGGGATCCAAGCCGAAGATCCGTTTCTCGATCCATGAAACCAATTCCTTCCTCTCGTCAGGAGTCGGTTGGAATTTCTTCTTAGGAGGTGGCATCATCTCCGTCCTGAGATTCTCCCAAATTCTCAACCAGACTTTTCGATCATCAAGGAGAGCAGAGGTGTTCCTATATTCGTCCAGTGTGAAATCTCCCTTGTCCGCGCCATCCCCGTGGCAGTCGTAGCAATAGTCCTGCAGGAGTGGCGCGATCTTCTTGTGAAATTCGCTTTCGACAACTTCCGCTTCTTTCTGATTAGCCAAAGAAACTCCGGCAGTCAGGCAGAAAGCAGAGGCGATGGGCAGAAGTTTTGAGAAAGGGATCATCGGGGAGGGGGATCTACCGCTACTCAACGGCGCCGACGGCCTCCATTTTTCACTTGTAGCTGAACTTCTTTCGGCAAACCGCTCGTGTTCCGCCAAACCAGTGCGGCATCACGGTCGCGCCGCATCCATTCCCGTGCCGTCCGCCGCAGAGTCTGAAGGCGGTGGTTTTCGACTCTTGATGAAAAACCCCGCGTGTCAGAGCAGATCCTGAGAGTCTGCTTATTGATGGTTGCCGGTGGGGGCCACTTCGATCGCTTGAAGTTATTTTCAGATTATGAAAATAAATCGGGCCCCCGGGTCCGTGATCGTCAGCAACAAGCCTTTCGGTGAGAGATCCAGGCTTCCAATGACTTCGCAGCCTTGAAATCATCACTCTTCCTCTTTTTCTCAATCGCGGTATAACCATCGCGATGACTTCCACTCCCGCAACGAACTACATCCTTGGCATCGAAGGCGGCGGCACTAAGACCGAGTGGGTCTTACTCCAAATCTCTCCCGACGGTCAATCCACCCTCCTCGATAAAGGCCGCCTCCCCGGTGCCAACTACCAGCTTATTAAGAAAAGAGACCTCGAGACCCTCCTGCGTTCTCTTCCCGCTCAGGCCGCTCACGTCGGCATCTTTCTCGCGGGCTGCGCGACCATTGCCGAGGCCCACGAACTCGCCACCCTCGCCGCCCCCATCTGGCCCGCCGCCGAAATCGCCACCGGCGGGGACCTCGAAAGTGGTTTCGCCTCCGCCTTCGGTGATCAGGACGGCATCATCGTCATCTCCGGCACGGGATCCTCCGTCCACGGTCGCCGCAATGGCAAAATCGAAAAAGCGGGCGGCTGGGGCCAACTCCTCGGCGATCGCGGCAGCGGTTTCGACATCGCCGTCCACGGACTGCGCCACTGCCTGCGCATGCACGATGTCGAAAATCGTGCCCATCCCCTCGCGGAATCCTTCTTACGCGAACTCGATCTCAACTCCCTCAACGACCTCGTTCTCTGGGCCCAAGAGGCCGACAAACCCACGATCGCCAGGCTGGCACCCCTCGTTTTCGAGGCCGCCGAAGTTCCCGGTTCCAAAATCGATATCATCCTCGACGTCTGCGCCCGCCGCCTCGCCGAATACGCAGGAGCGGTGGCCGGCCGGCTCGACTTCAAACATCCTCCCGTTCGCCTGTTGGGCAGTGTTTTCGCCCAGCAGCCCAAATACGTTGATCTCTTTAAAAAACACCTCGCCCGCCACACCCCCAACGCCGCCGTTGAGGTCTGCACCCTCTCCGGAGCCCTCGGCGCCGCCTTCCTGGCTTCCAAGGGAACTCTCTCCAATCTCGGAATCCGCCCCTGACGGGCCAACTTCCGACCGGGGGGGATGGAAGTGATTCAATTTCGCAGGATGCTCGGCTTACTCCTTCCGTGTTGGCCGTGAAGGCGAGGCTTTGGAAAAAGGGAACGACCGCTTGCTTCAAGGTAGGAGGATTCGGAAGAAATTGCGCGGTCCGCTAACTCCGATGAAGGTGAAGGTGGTGGAGATGCCTTGGCTCTCGATTGAGTCTTCTAGCTCCTGCCAGCTTGGTTCGTTGCCCTCGGGCTGAAGCGTGGTGGTTCCTTCCAATTGGTAGAACTGCCCGGGGAGCGAGTCCCAAGTCAAGGTGACGCTACCGGCGTCCATGTCGTAGCTGATGTCGGTGATGCGCAGCGCGGGCGCTTCATCGGAAGCAGTGAGGCCCGGCGCTCTGAACATGGTGTTGACCTGCTCGGCGGTGAGCTCAATCGAGTAGATCTGAATGTCATCGAGGAATCCGTCCAAACCTGAGCCGGCTGCGGTTCGACTCGCGATGAAAAGGCTGCGCGTTGAAGCGCTGCCGGGGTAGGCATCGAACCCAGTCGGTTCGGTGTTCTCAGCGACTATCACGCCGTCAATATACATTCGCGCGCGGGTGGCGGTGTCGTTGCCGAAGCCGTCCTCATCGAGGTGGGTGATGACGATATGGTGCTTACTACCCGTGGGGACAGCGCCTTCTTCGGACTGCAGCACCATCTCGCCGCCTGCGCGGTAGGTCACTCTACCGAAAGTGTCGACGAAGCAGCCGTAGATGGCATCCGCGCCGGTGAAGCCGGGATCGCGGTTAAAGAGGACGTCTTCGCCCACCGCATCGGAGTCGCGCTGCACCCAGAGCGAAATGCTGGTGGTCGGCACGTGTAACGGGGTCGCCAGCGCAAGGTTTCCAAGATCGCCGGCATCCGCGGCGCTGAAGCCGATGGCGGTCCCGGCGGCGAGCGGGGCCTGGGCATAGGCGAGCGGGTCGCGGATGATGAATGCGCCGTCGGGGCCATTGCCGGTAGCTTCGACCATGATTACGCCTTCGGTTTCGTCGAGCTTGTAGTGGGCGAGCAGTTCCTCCGCGTAGGTCGCAGAGAGCGAAAGTATCACGGAAGGTTCTAACCCGTCGGTTGAAACAAATTCCACTTGTGCGGTCTTGCCGCCCGTTTCGCCGGAAGCGGTATAGGTGATGTCAACCCCCGCGATCTCATCCGGGTCGATCACCAGCGGAAGGTCGGTGTTCAGCGAGAAGCTCGCAGCGTCCTCGCCCGTAAAGTTCACCTCACTCAGAGTGATCGGGGTGAGGCCGCGGTTCTCGATCACAAACCCGGACGTGCTGGTCGCGTTCGCCAGGTTCAGGATGGCGAAGTTCTGCGACTGTGCGATGCGGATCGTCGAGGCTTGGGCAACTTCGACCACGAGATTATCGATGAGACAGAAGCTGAGCTGGGGGTTGTCGGAGACTGAGCTGAAGATGTCCATCATGCCGACGGTGGCGCTGCCATCGGTGGCGAAGCTGTCGCCAATCCCTGCGTCGAGCGTGGCGATTCGTAACCCATCGATGGTCCAGGTCACCGCCGCCGCGCCGCCTGTGCCACCGGTGGAGTCGACCGCCAAGGTCACGCGGTGCCAGGCGAAGCCGAAGCTCCCCGCAGCGCTGGTGCCGTTCTGTTGGGCGATGTTCCCTTGCACGGGAAAAGTGCCGACATCGATACCGCCGAAGCCGGAGTAGTAGAGGTCGTTATTATTCTGAGTCGAGGCATATTGGCCGCTCTCGCCAAACTGCTCGGCGTCGTTTTTGTAGGCGCGGTAGTCGCGGCTCGAGCCACCCTCACCGCTGGCCACCGCCCAGGCACCGCTGCCCGTAGCGCCCCCTTGATTAACAGTGGCGCCGTCGTTCCCGAGGCCGATCGTGATGAATTCCGTCGAGCCGCCGCCGCCGCCAGGAAAGGGACCATTGGCGTTGATCCAGCCGTCGAAGCTAACTGAGAAATCGCCCGTGAACTGCATGATCGTCGCCAGCGTCACCGCCTCTGCCCCTTCTGGATCGACGAGGTTCCCCGTCAATTTTAAACCAAGTGTGCTGGCATCGGTTGTATTCGGCGCGACTGGAATGCCGAGCGTGGCGTAGTCGAACCCGAACTCGACCTCCGCGTCATCGGACGAAGTATTAAGGGTGTAGTCCGCCGAGCTATCAGAGTTAAAATCGTCGGAAAAGAGTTCTTGAGCTGGCGTAGTACCCGCCAAGGCAAGTGTGATCAGGGCGATGGAGACATGAACTTTCATAGGGAGGACCGAACCCTAGCGGGAACGGCAAAAGGTGTTAAGCAAAATGCGTGCCGAGAAAGTAAAATGCGTGCTGGGAAGTCCTGCTTCTGAAGGTTTAGGGTCAATAAACGCTGAGTGAGGTGGTGCCCCTAGCGATCATAGCGTCCCTCCAAGACATCTACGAGCGCTGGCAGCTGCGTAGCGAGCATCGCCTCGATCGAATGTGGAGCGAACTCCCAAGTGATGATCGGAATGCCTTGTTCCGCGGCCCAAGTCCCCATCGAGCCGGGCGTGGCATAGCCGACGCTCTCTACCAAGGGCAAGCCCGAACGTTCCGCCGCCCAGCGTCCGAACTTCGAAGCTGCCGGGTCTTCGATGCAGTCGAGATGTCCGTGCAGCGAGACAATGCGCTTCGGCCGCAAGCGCTTGATCAAGGCTGTCAGCGCGGTAATCTCAGGCTCAGACGCCGGCGCGGAGCCCGGGCTGAGCTGTACGGCGCTTTCGTGTTCGAGGCTCCAGCGGTGCGTAATGGGGTTGGGTTGCCAGTCGGCGGTGGAGAAATTCCGGTTCAAATCGACCCCATTGGCGTTACCACGCGTCCCGCGGGTGATGCCGTCGGGGTTCGCTGCGGCGACCACCGCGGCCCGGACAGGCTGGTGCGGGAGCGACCGCAACGCGCGCGACAGCAGCACCGTGGTGTCCGGTTCCTCACCGTGGATACCGCCCACGAGCAGGACCTCGGTCTCCTCGGCTGCGGGCCAAAATTCCAATCCTTTGCCTAAAACGGATTGGCCGTATTCTTCGGGTTGGTGGGAGAAAACTCCCCGTGCGGGCATCGATCGGATCACGGTCGGAACGTTGTCGTATCAATCGCCACCGGGCGAGACCAATCTGACGCCGAGTCCGGGCGCGGCTGGTAAGGTGAGGACGCCGCGATCACAGCGGACGCCAGCGTATGGATCGTCCGAGACCAGCAAGTTGCCGTCGAGGTCCAGCCATTCCGCCCTCGCCCCGAGGTGGGCGGCGGCCGTGATCCCGAGCGAAGACTCGATCATGCACCCCAGCATCACTCTTAGCCCCAATTCGTCCGCGAGGTCGAGCATACGCACCGCCTCGCGCAGACCGCCGCATTTCGCGATCTTGATATTGATGCCATCGTAAGCCACCGCTAACTCGCGCAAGTTCACCGACGTCATCGCGTCCTCGTCGGCGATGATGGGCAAAGGAGAGCGCTCGCGCAGCCAGGCCACGTCCGCGAGCCGACCGGCGGGTAGCGGCTGCTCGACGAACTCGATCCCCTCGCCCGCCAGCCACTTGACCTGTTCGAGAGCCTCCTTGCGCGTCGCCCAGCCCTCATTCGCATCCACGCGGACCGGCTTGTCAGTGACGGAGCGCACCGCGCTGATGATTTCGCGATCGCGGTTGGTGCCGAGCTTCACCTTGAGAATCGGATAGTCAGCCGCCTCCTCAACCTTGCGCGCGATGGTCTCGGCGTCATCAATGCCGATCGAGAAGCTTGTAATTGGCAAGGGCGACGCCTTGATTCCGAGGAACTGGTGCAAAGCGAGGCCCGCCTGCTGCGCGAGCCAATCATGAAGCGCCACGTCGATCGCCGCTGCCGAGGCACCATGAACGCCGATCGAGGGGAGCGCCTCGAACAACTCGCCGGGATTGTCCGTGCCCGCCGCCGCCGCCACCCGCTCGAAATCAAGCCTCACTGACTCGAGCGATTCCGCGTTCCGCTTGGTGTGTGCCGCTTCCCCGCGGCCTGTAATCCCCGCGTGTTCGATTTCGAAGACCCACCCCACCTTCTCTGTAGAAACACCGCGGGCGATGCCCCAAGGGTTGGTGAGGGTGAGGTGGTGAGTGTTCCAGTGGAATCGCATGAGTTCAGGTAGGTTGATTGTCAAAGAGCTCAAAAATTGCGAAGAGCTGGCTTCAGCAGTTCATGCTGCGTTCGGTAAGTCACTTGCCTCCTGAGCTCTTACGAACGGGTGACCGAACATGGAATCCAATGTGACATTGGCTTCTGGAAATATCACGAGTCGCAATCCGTAAGCGATAAGATAAACAGAATGACTTGACTGTGATGGCTCTGTAGCAACACTTCCCAAGTATTTGGAAGATAAATTTCCAATTTTCATTGCCCTAACCAACACGCCCCGACAGGCGTCACATGTTCTATGCGCAAATGAACTTCCTAAAATTACCGACACAATGAAGAATCTACCAATGCAAAAATCATCCCTCCGTTCCGTCGCTTTGCTGGCTGCACTTGTAAGCGCTCCGGCGATGGCACCAGCAGCAATGCTTTTTTTCTCAGATTTCGATTCTTCGACCGGACTGACCGTCTTGGGAAGCCCGGACACGAGTTCGCAGTTTGGCTACGACTACAGCGCAGACGGCATTCCTTCAGCCCCAAACGGCAGCGGGACAACGGGTCTGAGGCTGGAAGCCAACAACGGGGACGCTACAGCCGCCGCAGAACAAATCGCGGTCGTAACCACCTCCACGATCACAGCTCCCTTGTATCGGGTGTCTGTTGATGCTTGGGTCAACGCAGTCGGCCCATTCCCAGGTGGCGGTGCGGGCTCTACCGAATTTGGAGGAATGATTATCGGCCACGATGGTGCGACCGTAGGACGTAATGGCGGTTCCCTCCTCTACACAGGAGAGGGTGGATCGAGCCGCGACTACCGCCTCTACAAAGATGCCGGCGAGCAATTCCTCGCATCGGGGCAATATAACGTCCTTTCCAACAACAACAGCGGCGCCGAATTCAGCGCAGCCTTCCCTGGCTTGGCGCCACCAGCCGCTCAAGGAGATGCAACCGTCACAAGCAATGGCACTGGCGGTTTCCAGTGGATGACACTGAATGCCCTTGTCGATCAGACAGCAGGAACCGCGACGTTCTCGATGACCAGCGCCGCCTCCGGCAATACAGTTTCGATCGGCACCTTGGATGCTGGCGTGGGCAGTTCGTTCGCCACCAGCGGTAGCGCGGGCGTGGCTTTTGCGGATCTATTCAGTTCAGTCTCGGGAAACCCGGCACTGAGTTTTGGCGTGTTCGACAACTTGGAGGTCACATCGGTCCCGGAGCCGAGCAGCGTCCTCCTCCTCGGTCTTGGCGCGCTGGGTCTCATCCGCCGCCGCCGCTAGAGAAACGGCTTATCCAAGCTTACCTTCTAGGCCGCGCCCATCCGGGTGCGGCCTTTTTTTTTGATGAACCACCTCATGATCCCCTTTGAGGAACTTTTAGCTAGCCCATGTTCAAGTCAGCTGAAAGGGGAGTTCACCGTGGTGGTCTCAGGCTGCTTTACATGAGTGCCGTTTATCCGAAACGTCCCCGGTCTGGAGGCGGTCTCACGCGATTATTCGAAGAAGGGTGTGAAGTTTTATTTTCTCTACAAGGGACTACGCCACCCGGGGACGAATGGAATGGTGGAAGCGGTGACCTTGAACGAACGATTGAAGCAGATTGAGCATGCCAACAAGGAATTGCAGACGACGATTCCTTGGATTTGTGACGGCTTGGACGGAGCGGTGGAAAAGGCCTTGGGGGGAGCCCCGAACTCGGAATACGCGATCGATGAAAAGGGTGTGGTCGTAAGGAAGCGATTTTGGCTCGACCCGGAAGAGCTGCGGAGCTTTTTGGCAGCGCGATTTGGTAAAGTGGCAAAACCAACGACGGTAGCGGATTTAAAGAGAGAGCCGGTTGATCCCAATCAGAGTCAGAAGCGTGGGCTGAAGGTTCCGGAGGGCATGAAATTATGTGACGTTTCACCGCTGCGAAAAGTGAGTGAGAAAGAGCCGCTTTATGTGAAACTCGTCTTGGAGGCAGGGCCAGAGCTCCTAAAATCAGGAATGGGTAAACTGTGGTTCGATCTGTTTGTGGATCCGATTTATGGACGCCGTTGGGACAAGAGTGCAGAGCCAGTGCGGTGGGAACTCACCTGTGATGACCCGTCGTTTCAAGCAGTCAAAGCAAAGGGCGTGCACGATGAAGATGAGAGAAGTTCGCGCGAGTTTTTATTGGATGTAAAGGCGGCTGGGAAAGAGGCCTCCTATGTCCTAACGGCAAATTTGTTATGGCGTGAGCTATCGAAGTCATCGGGTTTTCTTTGGTTTATCCCAAGTCCGGGGCATTCGGTCGCCTCAGAGAGTTTCAATCCCGATCGACTACCTGCCTGTTTTCGTTGCAGAGATATATGCTGCCGGATCTAATGTTGTTGATAACGTGAACACTGCTGAAATTCATTTGCTCGTTCTGATGGAAAACATGTCATCAAAAAACATGACGAGTATACAATATTAAAAACATGCCAATCACGAATGGGCCCTAAGCCAGAGCCATTTGTGCCTGGCAAATAGCTAGGAATTTGCTTTTGGCGGGAGGGCTCTGAAGCCGCCCTTGGACCGGAGCGGAGGGGGGAGAAAGGGGGTTGCGGGGGGAAGAGGGGCGGAGTCGGTGGTTTGGTTTGACCGTTGTGGAGCTTTCGGCAGGAAAAGTCCCTGATCCACGTCCTGTTTTACTGGAATTAGGAGATTTTAGCACGATTTCCATGGAGGAAGAGGGTAGATTCCCAGACCGCGTTGCCAAGTTCTTTTTTGGCAGCGGTTTTTTTTAGGTCACCAAGTTTCTTACCTGTCAGCTGTCGTCGAGGACGAGAGTCCGACCGTCATCGAGCGGGATCTCTTTCGGCAGCCAGGTGGGGCTTACTCCTTCGCCAAGGCTTCGGCGCACAGGTTGGTCGAAGCACTCGGGCTCTGCGCCGGTGGGGTCCCTTTCCTGCTTTTCTCTTGAATTCCCGACGTCTGCACTAAGGAGCATCTGGCTTCAGATCCCGCAGCGACCACATTTCGCCTGCCATTTCTCCGAGGGATCCGTGCGGTTTCCTCGCCCCGTCTTTCCCCTTCGGACCAAACTGATCTCGGCTCGCCTCAAACACCCCGTCGACAAAACTCTTCGATCCAATCACCGCGCCATCCGTGAAATAGCGGACCCGGCATTGAATGACCTTGGAGATCATCAAATCCCGCGCCTTCTCTTCCGAGAGTCGCGCCAATTCTGCCTCGGCCTTCTCGCGATCCATCCCCTTGCGAACCACCACGCGCTGCTTCGTTTTCACATTCCCTCGTTCTTCCCCCTGAAATCAAAATCCTGCGATACTCAAATAAAATCAACCCCTTCGCCTCCTCAATCTCCCGCGCCACCGCTGCCGTATAGTTCCGCGAATACAGCCCGCCCAGCCTCCGCAAAAGCTCCTCCTCAGAAAGCCCCAACGACCTTCCCTTCTCACAGCCCGGGGGAACTTCCAGCAGCACATGTAGGTGATTACTCATCAAAGAATACGACAAAATTTTGCACCCGCTGAATTTTTCATACATCCGCAAAAGCACCCGAAGCTGCTCCTTTTGATCAGGCCCCCCGGCCCGCCCCTTCGGGCTACTTCTCAGGGAGTCTCTCTCGCTCCGCTCGGTTCTTCAGCCTCTAAAACAAAGCACCAATGCGGGGGAGAATTTGCGACCTCTATCAAAATTGAAAAACAATTAAGCCTGGACTGAGGGTCTCGAAGTCAACCCATAATTCGAGTAACGACGTGATAAATCGCAACGGGCGGACACTCCCCCGAGGAGTTCTTCGGAACCAAAAATCGACGCGGGTTCTTCATGACCCACACGCAGCCAAGGATCCCCCGACAACAATTAATTCTGCAAATCGTCTGACACCTTAAATTCTTGGAGTGCGGAGGGGGGCTCAAGTCGTTCCAGAGTGGCTGCCGTGAGGTCGAGGATATGTTGGTCGACGTTTGCAGGTAGATCGGTGGCGTCCTGGAAGTTGTCTCCTTCAGTTACGATCTCAGAGGGAGAGAATTTAAGGGAGAAGTCGCCAACGGTTGCGCTGATGTGATAGATCTGAAACCAAATAATTTCATCTGCTTGAGTGCTAAGCCGGATTGCACGGGAGTCTACGCGGGGATTTTCTGGGGAGCCATCGCCTGGTTCGCTCTGATAGAAGGCGGTTCTTCCGATTGCGGTGAGGTTTCCGTTTTGGTCTTCGAGATAGGCGAGGGCGATGACGCGAGCGCTTTCTGAGGTTAGACGAAATTCTGAGGCTCCGGTGGTGGCGGTCCATTGATACCAAACGGTGCGGGTTGAGGTGCTACCGAGGGGTTCGTTTTCTTCGGTGGTGGCGTTTTGGAGAGTTCCTTCGATTGTTTCATTGATTGCGATTGAGGTTGCGGAAGAACGATTGTCGTTTGGAGGGGCTTGGGCGAGGAGTTTTGGGGAGTGAAGTCCAAGGAGGGTTAGGATACTTGTGTAAATGACTCTCTTCATTGTGTGTATACAATGTATTTACGGGGAGGCGTGGTCAATGTTTTTTTGAGAGCAAATAAAATGCCGCTCTGCGGGGCAGGGCGGCATTTGCTGAATGAGATTTTCAACGGTGAGTTACTTTCGGGGAGGGAGGGCGTCGTAGGCTGTTTGTTCTTC
>JBLHUR010000064.1:0-30739 GCA_047629805.1 Akkermansiaceae bacterium
TCGCGAAGGGAGTACAAGTTGTCCGACCCAGCAGGAATGTCCGCAGAATCAGTTTCAGTATCGACCTGCCAGTAAGCGCCGCTGAGATCCACCCCGCTAAGATCCACGCCGCTAAGATCCACGCCGCTAAGATTCACGCCGCGAAGATCCGCTCCGGTAAGATTCGCGCCGCTAAGATCCACGCCGCTAAGATCTGCTCCGGTAAGATCTGCTCCGGTAAGATCTGCTCCAGTAAGATCTGCTCCAGTAAGAATCTCTCCGCTAAGATCAGCATTGGGACCGATCAAATAGCCCTTTCTCAAGAGCCAGGAGGCGGGCAAAGCCGCTGGTGTTCCAGTTATTCTACCCGATTGAACAAAACTGAGATCTGCTCTGGTAAGATCTGCTCCGGCAAGATCTGCTCCGGTAAGACGCGCATAGCGAAGATTCGCTCCGGTAAGATCTGCTCCGGTAAGATTGGCACCAGAGAGTCGTTCAGCCGCTCCGATATCCGCGATATTCCCGGTCGGCGGGTTTCGGTCTCCGTCGACCGCCCGGGGAAAGCCTCGCTGATCACTCACTAGGGTTGTCGGGCCTCCTGCGTCGATCGCCGGACTGTTGGCCAGCGGTGGCATGCTTTGTGTGGGCCCGCCATAGTTACCGAGCGGTGCGAGCAAAGGGTTGGTGCTCCCGACCATGTCACCGCCTTTATTAAAATCGGACATCGCATTGCCGCTGCCGATGAGATTGTAGCCTTCGCTCGTGAAGCTGTTGTTGCTGGCGCCCGACACCAAGTCTACGTCGCCGCCAGTGTTGTTACCGGAGATGATCGAGCCCGTCACCATTGTTTCTGTTAGGTTGTCCCCATAGCTCGCGACCCCGGCACCGGCACCCGTGGGAGCGGTATTGCCAGTAATGGTGCAATGCCTCACTTCCGTGCGGCCACTTTCATTGTAGATCCCACCTCCCTGTATGGAGGCCTCGTTATTGGTCAGGGTGCTATTGATGACGGTTGTGACGGCCCCAAAGCTGTATACTCCACCACCTTTGGTTCCACTATTGCCGTCGATAGTGCAGTTCCTCACAGTCAGGTTTCCTCCATTACTAAAAATGCCGCCGCCTTCGCCTGTCGCTATGTTATCAGAAACGGTGCAGTGGTTGAGTGTCAAGTTGCCCCTAGAATTAGAGATGGCCCCGCCCTTCGCACCCTCATTTGCGGTGAGGATCATATCGTTCAGGGTGAGGTTTCCTTTATTAATAATCGCTCCGCCTCCGCCGGATTTTCCATTCTGAATGGTAAATCCAATCAGGTAGCAACTAGCCTCTTCCGTAAAAGCAAAGATCTCAGACGCACCACCGCCATCCAAACCGATCCCGCCGGCAAGCGCAGAGGCGTCGATGGTAAGATTCTTATCGATTTCTATGATCGATGATTCCGTCTTGATGGTCTGCCCAGAAAGCGCGGGAGCAAAGTTAATAATCCCTCCAGCATCCACATCACTGATCGCCTTACGCAAGGAGCCCAGTCCGGAAGTGTTGCTATTGACAACCGTAATGGGAGGATCGAACCGTAACGCGAACTCTTTAGAACCAAGCGCTGGCAGGCCGGAGCTATTGAAATACTGCAGGCCATTAGTGCCGTCGGCGTTCTCGATACCAATGGTGGCGGTGCCGTTCTCACTCGTGATACTCTCGTAGTGAATCTCGATCTTTTGGCTTCCCTCAAAGAGTTTGATTTGAAAGGTGTTTAGGTTGCTTGCACCCTGCTCCGCAACCCCCTGAAACTGCACGATGAGCCGACGGTTCGGAGCACTTCCAAATGTCTGATGGTAGATTGTCCCGGCGGCAGCCGGATTGAGATCATCCCACCAGCCGGCAATCATGTTGTTAGGGCCGGCAGCACTCGGGATGGGCGTATTGGGTTTGCCCCCCGCCGCTAACCCCGCATTGGTGAAACTCAGAAACCCGTTCGAGGAGAGGTGGACCTCTTCGTAGTCGACCCCATAGAACCTGAAATCAAACCCGATCTTAATCGACTCACTGCTGTCGTCAGTGACCGCCGTCGATGCCTTACCTGTGCTCGAGATGTCCTCCCAATTGTAGGAAAGCGAGGCTTCGACACTGTCAACAAAGCGATAGCCGAACGCGTCCGGGCCTTCTATGGCGGCCCAGGCCGGGGCTAAAAATACAGCACTCGCCAATAAGGAAAGGGTGGCCGAGGCCGGGCCTCGCACCACAGCAAGCAAAACAATTGCCATAGATGCCAAACATCTGCGAAATATTAGGGATCGAAGATTTGAGGTGGAAGATTGAGAATTCATTAGATTAGTTAGGGGATACTCGACCTACTCGTCAGACCATTGTATTCGCGCTTTACAGACGTTGAGTCTGTCATCAACTTTTTGGGATAGACAGACGGAGCACCAGTCACAGCATCCCAATTTGATGACGTTCCCGTATCGCTCCCAGGAGTAGTGGAATTATCCCAGTCCCAATATCTCCCCCCATTTTTGCCGTTGATCTCACCGCTATAGTCGAAATTTTCGATACCAATAATGGCTGCGGGCGAAATTTGCAGAAGCAAGAGCAAAAGCAATCCGGCGAGGAAGCTGGCGGCGTTACGGGAAAAATGAAGGGGACTGTGTCTTCTCATCAAGGGATTTCAGTGGCGTTTATTAAAAGATCATTGAGCGACGGCATTTCTCTGACGACGACGGAGGAAAAGGGAGATGGAAAGGCCTGTTGTCTCGATTCCAATTCCGGGTGTCACCCACCGGACAGCTCCACGAGTCCTCAGTTTCGTTGGTGAATTGGATGATCGCGACTCCGACTGCGCAATGATCGCCCCGGAAAACCCAACTCCATGAGGAGACAGGTTCGAGCTGGCGGAATGATCTGAAGTGAAATTTTTCGGCGGCACAAAAAAGAATAGGCTTGAGATGGAATCAAATATCCAGGGAAAGCCTATCAGAAATCGGCGGGGCGTCAAATAAATAAGCGCTTTTATTTTTCAACCTCTTTGGTGGAGCATAAATAGAGCGCAGCGGTTTCAGCACAGTTGAGGAGATGCTTCCGGAAAACGCATCGGGAATCACCGCATTGTGGAAAATCATGTAAAGACCTTTCAGGAGCGGTTACCTATCTCTACTGAAAGTTTTTAGATGTCGTCAGAACGCCCTTCCCTACCACGCACTGGACCTTGATTGACGCGGTGCAAGATGGTAACGCGTCTGAGGCAAAACACGCTCTGGGCCTGATTTGTGAGCGTTACTGGTATCCCCTCTACGCCTTCTTGCGGCGGAGCGGGCAGGGACCGACCGTTGCCGAGGATCTGACCCAGGGCTTTTTTCAACGCCTCACGTTAAAAGTGTCACACGTTAAAAGCGTTAAAAGTGTCAGACAATTTATAGAGAATCCCTTTACCTCGATCCTCACGACTGTCTAAGGCTCCTTCATGACGAGGATAAATTCGGTCAAACGGCGGCGTTTTATGGTGCCAACGGGGCAGGAGTAGGCTGCCTTTAAAGGTTCAGATAATTTACAAAGCGGCCTCTGGGGAGGTATAGTCCATCTCCCGCACCCGCCGTTACCGCCCTTCGACATCGATACCATGGAGCACATCGAGCCACTCTGGCAGGCCATCAAGGAATGGATCTCGGATGACGACCCGGACCTGAGCTGGTTCAATCAGGAAGGGGACCCCACCGGCGCAGAGCCCGAATGCTTCGACCAAAGTGCCACCTAGCTGCCGAAAGAGATCCCGCTCGATGACGGTCGGACTCTCGTCCTCGACGACAGCTGACAGTTAAGAAACTTGGTGACCTAAAAAGAACTTGGCCACGCGGGCTGGGAATCTTCGATCTCCCGCAGTGAAGATCGTGCTAAAGTCTCCCAGTTCCAGTAAAACAGGGCGTGAATCAGGAACTTTTCCTGCTGGAATCCCCACAACCCGCCACAGCAAACCACTGTCTCCGCCCCTCCCTGCCCCTCCCCGCTCTGGTCCGCTCTGGTCCGCTCTGGTCCGCTCTGGTCCGGTCCGGTCCGGTCCAAGGGCGGTTTCAAGGCCCTCCCGCCAAAAGCAAATTTCTAGCAGTCAAACCTTGATATCTCTGCCGCCGCGTGACCCTTCACGCCCTACGAACGCTTTCACGGCAGGCCCGCCATCGCCTTCTCCATGCCCTCAAACGGTCGATCTAAAAAGGAAGGGCATAACACTTTAAGAGTGAGCCCCCTGAAAGTCCACACCACTTTCCATGAATTAAGTCCCCCCATAAAAAACCTTTGCCGGTCTCAATTTTATGATATTTTAGAGGCTAGGTAATTTATTGCCTTTTGTTGTTATGAAGATTCCAAAAATTTTCCTTCTCGGCCTTATTGCCGGATCCACCCTGGCCCCGGCGGCACTTACCAGGGAGCTCACTCAGGCCGACTTGGATCATCAATACATTCTCGATTCCGACGAATTCGACGGTGATCCCGCCACGAACAGGCATACCGCAAAGACCACCTTTTCGGCGCACTTTGAAACAGCAGCGAGTGATCCCGGCCACAGTGGATGGTATCGCGTAGCCTACCGACTCAAGACCGACACCGGCACTCTTCTCGATCTCGTCAACGGCGATGCCACCCACCCGACCCAGCCGAACAAGTGGGCCTACACGGGTCCCCAATTGGTCTTCATCCTCTCCCCCGGCAGCAGCGATCTGACTTTCGAAACGGTCCCCGACCCCGTGGCAACCCTCGACAGCAAAACTCCCCATCAGGTTGAGGGATACTTGCAGCGGCGCACCTCCAGCAGCCCGGATGTCTGGGAAAACGTGACAACCCAGATTGGCCCATTCACCATCACGGAACGCCTCTCCACGCCCCTCACCCAATTCCTGCATTTCACCAACACCGTCACCGGGGATGCCGAATACAACACCCGCGCCGGTATCTCAAACCTCGCTTGGACCCGCACTCACGCCCTTTCAAGCGATCCCTCTACCGACGAATTCACCGCCACCACCGACATTTTCATCAATCGATGGGACGGCTTTGACGCCGCACCATTCATCAACAACATCGCTGTCACCGTCGATTTCGATTTGATTGAGGTCAGCAGCGGGAACAGTATCCCACTCGAGAATGACGGCATTACTCTCTTTGGGAGCGGCAAATTCAGCCACAACTTTGCCGTCCCACCCAGTCCAGCCTTTCGCTCAACCACGACCGTCAACGCGGCCCTCAAGCCACTCGTTCAGCTCTCTTCAGCGGCCGAGACCTACATTCTCCGCTGTCATGTCAGCCACCTCGAAGATGGCCTCGGCACCGTATACAGTGACACCACATGCGACCTTCCGGCCCAAAAGCTTCTTCACTTTAACGGGAACCTTCTCTTCGGTCCGCTGGCCACCACCTTCGAACAATTAGGAAATATCCCGGCTATCCTGGCCGGAAGCGGGATCACCTTCATCAACACGGACATCACTATTCCGGTCAATCAGGGCACCCTCCCGAATCGTCCGTCTTACCGATTTGGCGACAACACCGCCCTCCCAGTTCAGCTTCTCAACAATGGCGATGCCGTTCTGCAAGGTGGCACTCAATCAGTCTACCTTGCCGGAAATCCCAGTGCGACCCTCACTTGCGACCACGATGGCATTGAGCTCCAGTTTGCCGCCATCATCCTCTCAACCAGCGGAGCAAGCGCCAGCGCAACCCGCGTCAACTTCCCCCAAGGCCTCACCCTGCTGAACGACAGCCTCAACAATCCCTACCTCGGAGAGAACCACCTCGACTACACCGGCGGACTCTCCTTGGACGAGGACCTCTGCCCGATAAACCCCATCGTTTTCCCACTCGGCACAAATGCCCGAATCACCGACGAATCCCATCCCCTCAGTTTCGAAGTCAGCACTCTCACGGTCGCGCCCGCCCTGCTGACCTTTTCCTCAGGTGACGTCGATTACATTCACGACCAAGCCTATCAAGAACTCAGAATCCTGCGGGATAATGGCACCATCCTGAGCACCTTAGCCGACCGTCGCGCCAACGATCGCTACCTTCAGGATATCGCCCCAGCCGGCGGAACTCTCATAATCACCGCAGGAACAGACGGAACGAGCCGCCTGACTGCAGAGATGGAAGTGAAGGTGAATCCCTTCCAACCTCACTTTCCAACCAACACGACCATCGATTATCAGAATAACGGTCTTCTCAGTCTCGAAGAAGGTGTCGTCAAGCCGAACCAAACCCTTAACGATGTCAACACGGTTAGCCTGAGTTACTATCAGACCTGCCCGAAAGACGATTGTGTGGCAGGCATCCCACCGGTCACCCTCACCCAAAAGCCCAATGGTCAGGCGTTATTCTTGGTGCCCGGTGGCGGACTCCACGGTGCCGGAGTCTTGGCAAGTTCTTCCGCGCTCATCTGGGGACTGCGTGAACCCGGACAGTATGCCCACCGGACGGATCCCTTCGACAAAGCCTCCTTCTTCATGCCCGGCTATCAACTCTATGCGAAGGATAATGTCCTCCTTCCCAGCGGATCGCTAAATCCGGGAGACGGTGACCTCGCGCCCTCCACCCTCCTTCTGGCTGGCTTCAATCGTGATCCCTCCAACCCTGATCTCCATTTCAGCAGCGAAGCTGGATACACCTCGGGCGACGGTGACCTCCCCGGCCTCAACTTTGATGTTGAAACCGCCGGCTTCCCCGGAGCCTCCCGACTGGGCGGTGCTCCCTCGGACTACGGATACGACCTTCTTCCGAATGCCTCCAAATATTATATCCGGCTCGCCGGAGTCTCAGGCCGCCAAATCGCCACCGATGGCACCTTTGATCCTGATTTGAACCTTCACGGATTCCCTTCCAAAATCGAACAGTTCCAACTCTCGTTCCTCGATAGCGACAACAGTGTTCCCGGAACCACCAGTTGGGTCGATGGCGAGATCAAAACGGTGGGGCCCTACTCCAACTGGTCGCAAATCTTCACCGGCCTTCGCTTCGACTGTCTCGGTGAACCGGGGGAAATGACGCCCGACCTCACGGACGCTGACGACAAAGCCCTCACCTACTGGAACTCCACCTTTGACCTCAAGACCCTTAAATTTGCGAAAACAGAAGTGACCCCCGGAGCCTGCCCCAAGGTCTTCACCGCCAAACTCGTCGCGGGCGCTAAAACCCAGGTGGCCTACATCGAACAGGATCTCTTCGGAGCCCTGGCCTTCTGCCCCGATGGCAATCTCTCAACGGAAGAAACGCAAATCGAAGGGTATAACTCCCAACTCGGAATCCCGGTCAACATCCCGCTCGAGGGCCCGAACAAGGCCTACACCCTCACGACAATCTCCAAGCTCCGCTTTAACAACCCACTCTCCGCAGGCGCTCCTCCGGTCGGCTTCGTCACCTTCGCCGCGACCATCGACATCCCCTACTTCGTCGACCTCCAAGTCCAGGCCATCACCAGTGCAACCCCCGGGGCCATCGCCAACTTCTATCTCACCCCCGGCTGGACCGAGGGCACCGATACCTTCTTCAACAACATCGGCTTCGATCCCACTCATCGTGGATTCCCCGGCGCCGGCATTACCTTCAACGAATACCGGGAGCCGAACGAGACCACCTCGGAAACTTACCTCATTACCGCCGAGCAAAAGCTCTTCAACGTCATCAATCTCCGCTACCCGCTCAAATGGGACATTCTCGTGAAGCGCTTCTCGTCCATGAAATCGCAGAAGCAGGATCTCTTCGTAACCCAAGTTGAGCACCAGATCGAATGGATGGACGCCAAGTTCGCCAACATTTCCTTCGGCGCAGAATACGACGGACTTCCGCAGCTGAAGCTCTCCAACTACCTCAACGGTCAAATCGACAGCGCTGCCGACATCATCGCCAGTGAGTTCAATGCCTTTGCGAAACAGGCCGTCGATAAAGCGATTGAGGAAATGGATAAGATGCTCGAGGACTCGCTCGAAGCGATCATCGACCCCCTCGTCGATGCCGCCGAGGGACCCCTCACCGATCTCCACGGCATCATCCTCAACGCCGCCGCAGCCACCAACGACTACAACGTTTTCCGGGACCAAGTCGAACAGACCCTCACTGACCCCGTCTCAATTCTTTACCAAAGTGGCGTGCTTGATCCCATCCTCGTCGAACTCCGAAAAGCCGGCATGGCGACCTCGGACGCCCATTCATTCATCAAGCAACTCGACGACGCCCTTCAGGATATCGTCAAAGGTATCGATGCGGTCGCGCAGGGAGTGCAAATCACTGGAGGTGAGGTGCAATTCCTCGCCACTCTCCCCACGGACAACCAGATCAAAAATTCTCCCGGATTTGTCCCCGGCCTTCTCTTCAAGGACGGAGACCAACGAAATATCATCCAGAACGTCGTCAATGCCCTCCTCAATCAATACCTCGGACCGGAGCTCCAAGCCGTTATCGCCCCGCTCCTCGCCGAACCCGCATCCGCGCTCAACGATGAACTCAACGAACTCCTCACCAACCTAGAGCCGACGCTCGATCAAATCCGGGTCGTCCTCCTCCAAGTCCGTGCCATCGTCGTAGAAGTCCGCACCCAAGTCGCTGCCGTCGCCGGAGTCGCCCAGAAGATCGAAGAGATCATCCAAGATGCCGAGTCCGGAGGCTTACTCGCCGACATCATCAATCCCGTCGGACAAAAGGCTTGGGCCCGCTTCCTCCAACTCGAAGCCGCACTCGGAATCGATCTCGCGGTTGCGACCTCGAACGACATCAATGACTTGGTCGGCAGTCTCACCGTCGACGAATTCATCCAACTTCTGAAGGATGAATTGAAAGCCGGCATCCTCGGTTCCAATATCGTTCAGGAAATGCAGTTCATGCTCCGGCAAACTCTTTACGACGTCCAAGACCGCATCACTTCCTCCGTCCAATCCGTCCTCGACCAACTCTCCGGCGTCCTTAAGGAAGTCGTGGCCCAAACCGTCGGCGAACTCGAAGAGCAAATCAATCCGCTCATCGGTCAGGTCAGCAAATACATGGGCTCGGGGGAGATCACGGGCTATGCCGAAATCAATGGCGATTCACTCCGGAAACTTCGTCTCGACGCCAAGATGCAGTTCGAACTCCCCGAGGAAATGTCGCTGCACGTCTACCTCGAGATTCTTTCTTACTCGTCCGAAGACAACTTCGTGGCAAGCGGCTGCCTTGAGCCCGGCGAAAAAGCGGTCGAAATCCGTATCGGTGCCCAGGATGTCGCTATCCAATGGATCTCGGACATCCGCATTAATTTGGAGGTCAAAATGACCCTCAAAGACCGTGTCGGCGACGCTTTCGACTTCCCGGTTCCGAATGGGGTCGGCGGCAAATTTGAGATGACCGATGGCGAGCTTAATTTCCAATCGTTCAAAGTGATCGAATTCGGAGCCACCATCGCGGTCGGTATCGACGAGACTTATATCGGAGCCAAAGCCCGTGCCATTTTCTCCAGTTATGAAGTGGCCGCCGCCCTTTTCTTTGGCCGAACTTGCACCCTAGAACCTCTTCTCTTTGTCGATCCTGATATTGGCGACGTCGTCTCCGCCGGCACCACTTTTACGGGGGCCTACGTCTATGGCGAGGTCTGGCTCCCCATTTCGGAACTCGTCCTCGGGGTTCCGGCAAGCTGCCTCTTCCGAATCGATGCCGGAGTCGGAGCAGGAGCCTTCTACTTCCTCGAAGGCCCCACCTTTGGAGGGAAAATGTTCCTCGCGGTTTCCGGCGAAGCCCTCTGCCTCGTGAGCATCCGCGGTGATGTTAAGATGATCATAGCCTCCCAGGGCGGCGATGTCCGAGGTGCTGGAAGCGGCAAGTTCTCAGCCAAGGTCGGGAGGTGCCCCTTCTGCATCAAGTTCAATAAATCTGTCAAAATCAAATACAACAACGGAAGTTGGGCCATCGATTGAGCCCCCTTGTTACGACATTCTTCATCACACCACTGGCATGAAACTCTTCAAATCTCTCGCCCTCAGCTACGCTGTTCTCAGCAGCAGCCTGCTCGCTCAAAACGCCGACCCACTCGTCTTTACCGTCGGGAACTCCTATCCCTCGATCGCCGGAAAATCACATAACTACCTCCTTTGGCAACCGGGCGATGTTACGACAACTTACGGCAAAAAATTCGCGGTCTATGGCAAGGACGGCGCGGCCTCGTCGCTCTCACCCTACCTACGACTCGGCATCCAATCCGTTCAAACCAGCCCTTCGGCCATCCAGGCCCTGCTCATGCTGGGAGCGCAATTCGACCACGACGCCGGCACTCTTCCGGAGCGTATCGTCGCTCTTCATGCCGAAGCCCAAGCCCAACCCCTTGCTGCTGGCACTGTTTTTCCCACCGCAATTAACATCGATGTCGCCCAAAAGCTGGCCCAGGTCATGTCGACAGCGAGCACCGACCCCGCGATTCTCCAGTCGCTCATCTCCCTCGGGCGGGCTCATCCCGGCGTCATGATGTCGATGGGCCATGGCTTTGCAATCGAGGTCCCCAGCGCTTCTACCAAGACCTACGAAGTTCGCGAAATTGGCATTGGTAATACGGACATCCGCGCCATTGGCAGGGTCTCTTTGAATGCCTCGGCGCCCTACTCTCTGCCGCCCTCCGGCCGCCCTTTCCCCAACCCCCACCCTGTCGATCCCGCCCTTCAACTCGTAGCCTCCGCCAAAGATCACCTCAACGTTCGCCTCCGCTGGGGAATGTCAAATACGCTCCGCCTGGCCCTACCCAAGGCTTACGGATTCAATCTCTATCGCGTCCCAAAAGGCGCCACCAATCCCTTGACCCTGACCACCGAGGCCCTCGCCCTCGCGGAACCCGGAGCGATCCGCGTGAATAGCCTCCCCATCGCCGCCAGCGATCTCTTCACCGATGCCGAAGCCGCCAATCTCGCCATCAATCGCGAAATCTTCTTCTACGCCGATGACAAAAACCCGCCTTCCGATCCCTTCCTCGATGGCGAAACCTTCAACTACTTCGTCGCTGCCCGCGACATCGCGGGCCACCCCGGACCGCTCTCCCCTCCGACTGAAGTGACAATGTGCGACCGCCTCCCTCCTTCGCAGCCCTCCATTCTCTCGGTCGACAACATCTTCGACTTCAACTCGGCGGACACAGTCGCTCGCACCGGCAAGCAACACCTCCGCGTCGTCATTCAACAAGTCCCTGAACTCCCTGCCAAGAATAGTGCCACAAAATACCGGGTTTACCGCTGGCACTCCGCCACCGACTGGCAACGCCACGGAGGTGATCCTAACTTCAACTTCATTGGCGAAGTCGCCCACGTGAACGGAGCCACGACTGTTTTCTTCGACGACGACAACGCCGCCGATATCGACAGCGACTACCTGAATGCCGCCACCAACGGGCCCGATACTGGCGCCGCTGTCGCCACCAGCCAAAGCGACTTCAACATGGGCAAAACATTTTGGTATACCGTGCGCGCGGTCGATGCCGCCTCTTGTAATCCACCCAACCTTTCCGGTCACGCCGGTGCCCTTTACGGCGTCCTCCGCGACCGTGTCGGCCCCGACAAACCAAGCGGCCTGATCAACCATTGCTTCTGCCAACCCGGAATCGAAGATGGGCAAAACTTTCTGACTGAACGCGATGGCTACGGAGTCGATGAAGCCTTCCGTGGCGCAGTCGTTCGGGTGAACCGCATTGACCTCAAGAATCGTGAAGTGATCTTCAAAAAGATTCGCTCTTTCGAAGTTCAAATCGGTGAATTTAAGGGTCAAGAAGTCGCCTTCGAGGCCCACTTCTCCCGTACTTATTATTTCAAGGGGATGAGCCCATTCGGCGAAGTAGTCCTCCCCATAGCAGAGTCTGACAGATTGACGATCCGTGTCCGCATCCGTCTCGATGACCGTACCGTGAGTGGCTGGGCCAGCGGCTCCTACAAAAAAGATGCCACCGCGATCAACGAGCTTCAAGTGCATCAATTCGATGGCTCGGTCAGCACCATCTGCCGCCCCGTCTCCGGACCTCCAGGATTCGTTCCGGGACACTATCCTGTTGGGGCCGGTGGCGTCATCACCGGAATCGATGGCATCGTCAACCTCACCCCGAGCACCAAAGAAGTTCGGGTCTATCGCCGCGTTGGTCACACCGCCTCCCTGCAACTCGTCTTCAAGACGGCCGGCGATGCTCTTCCCGCCTCAGTCCCCTGGACCGAAGGGGGCCCGGTCATCGCCAATGGGGTGGAAGTCTGTTACTTCGCCCAACTCTTTGACGAACATGGCAACGCCTCTCCTCTCGTTCGGATCGGCTGCGCCACCATCGTCAACGACGACTTCGGAGTCCCACTCTTCACCGATCCCGAACCCCTTGCTCCGCTTGGAGGCCAGGGAGTCGTAAAACTTTCGTGGTTCTGCGATCCGGTTGGAATCGAGCGCTTCGAAGTCTGGGTTGCCTCCGAAACCGGTGGCGACCCAGTCCTCGCTTCAGCCGAACTCACCGGAAAATTGGATACCAATACGAACTCTGTCCTCACCACCCCTGAAGAAGATGACATCACCTTCTGCATCTATCAGACCCACACCATCGAGAGTGGGTTTGGCAATGGAGCCGAATTTTCAGTCAAATTACAGGTCCCCTACGGGAAGAAGTATTATTACGCCATCCGCCCCGTCGGTGCCATGATTCCCGATAGCATAGGAAACTTCTCCCGTCCCGAGGGAGACTTCTCCAACATGGTCTGCAGCGCCTACGCTGAACCCTCAGCACCTGGACAAGCCGTCGTCCCCTGGCCAGCCAGACCACTCCCCGGAACTGCCAGCATCACTCAGGAAGTTTCCTCCTTCACCATTGCCGAAGGCCCCTTCTACGCCACCGCACTCAATCCGGAAATCATGCGCAATGAACGTTGTTCCGGCGCCATTCTTGTGGGAGCGCTCCCCGCGCCAAAAGGTGAGCAGGACGACAATCCCGGCACCACGCTAGCGGCCAGGGGTATTTCCCCGCTGTCCTGGCTTTTCCGTTACCGAAAACAGTCCGACGGCGTCCCGACTGCAGAGACAACGTCGATCCGACGCTTTGTCGTTTATCGTCATCAGGTGGCCTCCGAGAGATTCCCCAAGGCCCGACCCAACCTCGTTCAGATCACTCCTCTGATCGATCGTATCACCTACTACGATGATCCGGCCACGGGAGACAGGCGAATCATCGACCCCTTTTTCACCTTCAAGAGATACAACGATACTTCGGCGGCCGATTTCTTCGTCCCATCCGGAGGCACCTTCTCGCGAATATCCTCGACCTTCTCATTAAGCACGGCCGAGTCAGCGGCTGTAGACAACGACTATCTTAAGCTCCCGGCCTCCTTCTCGCTCACGAAGGATTACGACGGAAAAACGATGTGGGTTCGCGACAGTCTTCCTGTCACCCGTGGAGCGAGCTATCAATATCTCATCGTCCATTTCACGGTCCGGGGCGAGATCGCCCGTGTCATCCCTACGAACATCATTTCCCACTAAGCCATGACTGCATTCACGCGTTTCCTCACCGCCCTTCCTTTCATCGCATCGGCAAGCCTCAATGCGGCGCCCTCCATCCAAATGCCCACGGAATGGGCCGCACCACTCGACGGAGGCCAAGCCATCGTTCTCGTCCAGACCGAGACCGGCCAAGCCCGGGTCATGCGATTTTCAGGGGCTTTCACCGGGATTGATTCCGGCCCTCTCCAAACCAACCTTCCCGGAGTCACCGGCCTAAATACCGGATTAAATTCAGGAGGACACGAGCACGTCATCATCTCATCGACAACCGCCAACGCCATTCGCCTGCTCAACACCGACACCTACGACCTCACCGCGCTGCAGCCGGACACTCCAGGACCCATCACGGCGATCCCACTCAGACAATTAGCCGCGGATCCACCCGCCGTGCACACCTTCAGCAAGTATGGAGACTCCACTGAAGTCCTTCAAAAATACACCGATCTCTTCTCCGGAAGCCCTGTTGCGGAAGGATTTGTGATCAACTCCTTTCCCGTCAACGACCTCCAACCCACCTTAGATCCCACCAGCCCAAGTGGACAACTGGGAGTCGCATCCATTCTCGCAAGCGGTCAGCACAATCTCTACGAAGTCCGCGCAGTCCCTGGAAATATTTCGTATTCCTTAATCGCCGGCGGAGGCACCACGGGTGAAAAGATCGCCTCACTTTGTCGCGGCAACGATTCCCGCCTCTGCGCGATTCGTTACCAGCCCGGTGCCACTTCAGTCAACGTCGTCACTCTTCCTTATAACGGATTTCTGGCAGGACACCTCACCTCCAATCTTCTCCCTTTCCCGATCGGAAATATCACCGCCGTTGCCCAAGGGGTTGCCAACGCCCCGCACGGAGTTCTCATCACCTCACAGGATGGCAACACCGCGATCTACGCTCATATCAGCGGCGGTCAAAACTTCATCACCCAGGCCAACTTCACCCCACAGGGTGCCCAAAAATTGAATGGCATCATTCCGGTTCCCGGTCATGGCTTTCTGCTCCTCGAAGGCCCGGCGCTCTCTCGTGAAACGACCTCCTGGCGCGGCTTTTCCAACTCCGGCACCGGCTGGACCCAAGCCAACTCCGGATCACTGAGCGCATGGCTGCCTCCCCAGCAAAATTTTGCCACCCTGTTCTGGTTCAACGGAACTCCCCTCATCGATCCCACTGCCGAAATCATCAAGCTGGAAACGCGCGCCGATTGGACCCGTAAAACCACCTCAGCTCCGATTCCGGCCCAAATCGAACTCTCGAATCTCCTCGCCCCGGCCCAAGGTCTCACGCCCAGCTCGCTCGTGGCTCCTTCCGCTCCTGCTGGTGCCACCTACCTGATCACCAGCCAACACGAAGCAGCCGTTTCCATTTCTGCCCTTGATACCGACCTCGCCATTCAGAGCCCCTCCGTCAGCATCTCACCTCCATCCGGAAACTACCATTCCTCCCTCACCGTCGCCGCCCTCTATGACACCGGAGCCAATGAACTCTTCTACCGTGAAAACCTTCCCGGCAGCCCCTGGCAGAACTTCGAGAACATCACCGTGGGCTACCCTTCCACCTGGCTCTTTTACGCCAAAAACCTCAACACCGGAGTCGCCGGCCCCATCATCAGCCGAAGCTTCACCTTCTCATCCGTGAATCCAAATTCACTGGATACCGATCAAGATGGCGTGCCCGACTACGTCGAGCGCAGCCTCGGCCTCGATCCCGGGAGCGGCGCGGACCACGATGGTGACTTCCAGTCCGATCTCGAGGAGATCCTCGCCGGAACCCTTGCCGATGACCCTAATAGCAACACGCCTCCAGGAGATCCACGAACTCCCCCTTTCCTCGGAGAGGGCTTCGAGCTCATTGCCCAGGCTTTCAACGCCACCGGTCAAGGAGCCTCACCTGCCAACGAATTCCTGGCTGGCACGACCGAGGACGACTTTCCCGGCGAAACCCTCCGCGCCTATGACATGCACGGCAATCTCGTCGCCGAAGAAAACGTCTTCGGGCTGACCACACCGCCCGTGCTCGCAGGGCAGGACGGGGCCTTCATGGCCATCGGGAGCCCCCTCTCTGAGCGTGCTTGGATCACCCTCGCCTCACCGACCTCTTTCGGAGTACTCGATGTCCTCAATCCCGCCCGCACTGGACGTGAAATCCTCAAGGTGATGCAGCGTCCGATCAATCCCATCGCGGCGGTCGTGACCACTCCCGCTGGCATTGATCGCGATGCCGACGCCGCCGCATGGATCACGGCAGCGCAAGCGGCGCATGGAACGCACGTCACCGTGAGTGCCCTCACCGAACTCAATCCGGTCGACAACGCAGTGGCGGCTCTCGCGGAGCAGGCCCTCTTCAGCTCACTCCAAACTCTCGACCCCGGCCTGCAAACAGAACTCAGTGTCCCCTCAACCATCAAGGACTTCACCCTCTTCCCGAACCGACGGGGTGAGACCTCGCGAGTTGGATTTTCGAAAGAAATGTTCCAAGCCCTCATCGATTCTGGTTGTGATTTCCCAGCCATGCTCGCTCTCCTCGAAGGGGCCGCAGCCAATCCCACCGTGCGGGCCATCGCGAACAGCATCGCCTCCCTGCATGCCGCCAACAGCGGCACCCAACCTCTCATGGCTCTTCCGCTCGAGGCCTTCCGTTCTCTCATTCAGACAGGCGGCATCGTGGACCCGGCACCAGGCGATCCAGCCCGCGCAGATCCCTACAGCTCGCTCTCCCCGGCCAACCTCACTTCGGTCAAAGCAACCTTCGACACCCTTCTCGGACAGGTCGCCGGAACGAAGCGCCCAACCGATACCTGGTTTCTGGTCATTGGACCTTCGACAACGCCCCTTCATCAATACGACTACCTTCTTCAAGGGACCCCTGACAAAATCTGGCTCGTCGACCACTTCGGTGATCGCCAGCTCCTTGAACAGGGTCTCGGCCTCGCCCAAAATTCCGTTTTCGAAGTCACCGGATACACCGACGTGACCGTCTCCGCCGGGTTCACTGGAATGGAATTCATCCGCATCGAGAGCGTCGTGACGCCCCTCGCGAGCGACACCGATACGAATGGAAATCTCCTCGATGACGGTTGGGAAAATGTCTTCTTCGGAGATTTAGGCGTCGTAGGTCCCTTTGACTCCCACCCGGTCACGGGACATTCCTACCTCCAATACCACCTCAGCGGTGCCGACCCACGCTCGGGATCTCTCGCCTCGCCTATCCTGATTCTCATGCCGACTCAGATTTCCTTCGAATGGATTCCTGCCGCCACGGCCTACGACATGCACTTCATCTTCCCGGCCGGATTCCAAGACCGCTTCGACTTCACGCTCCAATCCTCCAGCACCTTGGCGGCATTCCTCGGACCCGCCAACGTGGGCCCCCTCGTCGAAGTCTCGCCCGGCAATTATCGCTTCAGAATCCAAGTCGCGGAATCCAACCTGGATACCAACTTCTTTAGAATTGGGATCTCGTTGACGGACTGAGACGCCAACTTGGCGCGATCCCGGGTGCTAGTCCACCTCCATCATGCTCCCGCTGCTAGCCGGAGGGCTCATCGACCACCGCACGGATCACGGTCTCCGCCATGAGTGGCGCGGGGCATAAAGCAGACCAGTCCCTCATCTTCGCCAAGGTCAACGAAAGCGTCCGCTCCTATGGACTGCCCTGCCACCGCCCCTCTTTGAGATCCACCCCGTTTCTCCCCCCTCCGCTCCGCTCCGGTCCGGTCCGCTCCGGTCCGGTCCAAGGGCGGCTTCAAAGACTTCTCCCCAAAAGCAAATTCCTAGCCGGCAGTTGAACACACTCACGACGATCATGGGTAGGATGCGGGTCCTGGAAATCAATGGAGGCTTTATCTTAGGTCATCGAGCAATCGCAGCAACCTCGCCCGAGTGTAGCGCTGGAGGATCATGCACGGGAAGTTTGAGAGGACCGCGTAGACGATCATGAGAATGGCTGCAACCGGCCACGGATTCCAAATCAGGAAGCACCAGATGCCCAGTAGCTGCGCATTGTGCGCAGCCTCTCCACGGCAGGTTTCCACGATAAAGTCCTTAATGTGTTGAGGGTCCTTTTCCTTGAGTTTGCCTTTGACGAACCCGCCGAACCAGGGTGCCGCATTAGGAAGAAATCCTTTCCATGAACGGATTTTAAAAATGGACTGATAGATCGCGCCACCTCTTTCCCAACTTCGCGCCCTGAACAAAGGAGAATTAGGATCAAACCAATTCGCCGGCATTCGCGTAAAACACCACGATATGCCGAGATGAATCGCGGGAATTGCAACGATATTTAACAACGCAAGCGAGAGCGCTGGCAGTTCAATCAACATGAAAACGCTTCTTCCATTGGCTCGTGCTACCGGCTTTTCGCCTCCTGCGTGACGACTCGGTCCGATACTTTTTGACCGCAGAGAATCGCAATGGGCATTCCTCCGCCGGGATTTACACTGCCGTCGGTGGAAAACAGGTTTTTGTATTTAGATGACTGTTTGGGCGCTTTGAATGTCTGATTTTTATTCCAGTCGGATACGACACCGTAACTCGAGCCCGCGTTGGAGTTATACATCCGCTCAATATCGACCGGAGTGAGGACACCCTCCACTACGGGAGCCTTCGAGGGATCAGTCCTCGTTGGCGCGACGAGATAGATGGCGGGATCTTCAGGAATCTTTCCTCGCTGAAAGACCCAATCGAAATGCTTGTTCTGATCTTTCGCGTAGAATAAATGAGGCAGGGCAGGGAGCAGTGGCGGATCGAGGATGCTTGCCGCACAGGGAAAACTGCGCTCGAAGGCCGGTAAACGTTTGTGGAGGCGTTCACCTTCCCGTTTGAGAAAACGATCCATTTCATGCGCGCCGGTGTATCCTCCAAGGCGTTCCTGTTTTTCATAAAGGTCGGCTTCAACCCCACGACCGGCTAAAGGCAGAGCACTGGCCACTCCGGCCGGGCCACCACCTACGATAACAAACCTTTTGGGCTCACCACTGGCTCCATCTGAATTAGGTTCTCTCATCACAATCTTGAGTATACCGATGGGTCATTTCGCCCGGATTTCAAGCCGTAGACAAGCTGTCCCGCCAGTTTTTTAGTAGTCTTAGTCAGATTTATGCTGATTTCTCCGACAATCCTTTCGACTCCGATAATCGTCTGGCGTAATTTTTGAAACTTTCAACGGTGCGAGGACATCGAATTTTGAGTGATCTGCCCCCCGTTAATGAATGCCCGAGAAACCAGCAAACACCCCAGCTTGCGACATTCCGGCCCTACTGGAGTCACAAGGAATTCATTTTGACTCCAGCAGAACCCGAAATATGGAAAATCGGATTCAAGTTCTCAAAGACTTAATTACTGCCATCGAAAACCAAAGCGATGCTTTCCTTGAGAGCTCTCGCGGACAATATGGGAAAACCTCCGGGGGAAGCTTATCTCTCAGGAAGAAGTCTCTTTCCTTCTTTCTGAGATTCGGCTGGTTCTCAAAAAAAACTTCTTCGTTGGTTTCGGCCCCGACGAGTCGGTAATCCCTTCCCGGAGTGCGGTTCGGAGAGGACCATTTGGCACGCCCCTGATTGTCTCTGCCTGGAATTACCCGATTTAGCGAGCCCTCGCCCCTGCTATTTCTGCTATTGCGGCAAGCACCGTGGTCATGCTCAAGCCATCGGAGTCGGCTTCGAAGACGGCCCGTCTCATCGCTAAAATCATCAGCTCTGTTTTTGATGCCAAACATTTCACCGTGGTTCGAGGCGGACCTGAGATAGGAAGCGCATTGCTCAGGGAAAAATTCGACAATCGGTTCTACACCGGAAGCGAGCGTATCGGACGCCTTTACGCGGAAGCTGCTAGCAAGTGCATTGCTCCGATCACGCTCGAGCCGGGAGGCCCCCCCCTTCCCCCCCCTTTCCCCCCCTCCGCTCCAGTCCGCTCCAAGGGCGGCTTCAAGGCCCTCCCGCCAAAAGCAATCTACTAGCAGTAGCAGTCAGTCAATTTACTAGCAGTAAAATGTCAGACGATTTACAAGATCCTCCCAATGATGCGTGTATTTCCATCCCTCACTCTCTCGTTCCTTGCTTTGATCCTTCCTCTTGGTGCGGCCGAACCCGCTGACACTAATTACGACGAAGCAAAAGTTCCGGGCTACACCCTGCCTGAGCTCGAAACCGGGAGCCGGACCCACTGGGAGAAGACGCGGCGAGCGGAGGTGATGGCGCTTCTCGAAAAGCACGTCTACGGAAAGACGCCCGAGGCGGCCGTAGAGATCACCGCGCAACTTCTGGAAGGACCCACCAAAGTCTTTGACGGAATTGCGGTGCGCCGCCAGGTGAAGCTCACATTCACGCCGAAGACGCAGCCGGATCGCGCCCTCGGCATTGAGGTGCTCCTTTATACGCCTGCTAACCGGAAGGAGAAGTCACCCGCCTTTCTCGGGCTGAATTTTTCCGGCAACCAAAGTGTGCATCCCGATCCCGGTATCAGGATGAGTCCGGCCGGGGGCAAAGCGCGGGGAATTTACGAAGATCGTTGGCAGGTGGAGATGCTCCTCAAGCGTGGCTACGGCTTGGTGACAGCGCATCGAGATGACATCGACCCCGACAACTACCGAAACGACTTCGGCGATGGTCCACACCCGCTCTTCTACACGGAAGGTCAAACCAAGCCGGCAGAAGAGGGCTGGGGGTCGATTGGAGCATGGGCGTGGGCACTCTCGCAGACTCGCAAGTGGTTAGAAAAGGACGAGCTGATTGACGCACAGCGGCTCGCGGTGATCGGGCACAGCCGCTTAGGCAAGACGGCGCTATGGGCGGGAGCGCAGGATCAAAACTTCGCGATGGTAGTGAGCAATAATTCGGGCTCAGGGGGGGCCGCACTCTACCGGCGATGCTACGGCGAGCGTATCCACCACATGCTGAAACCGGTCGGTTATTGGTTCTGCCGAAATCACGCCCGCTATGCGATGCGCGAAGCTGAAATGCCGGTCGATCAGCACATGCTGCTCGCTGCGATTGCGCCGCGGGGATTGTATGTCGCCAGCGCGACGGAAGATCGCTGGGCCGATCCAAAGGGAGAGTTCCTCGCGCTCAAGGCCGCAGAGCCAGCCTACGCGCTCTATGATTTGGCGGGACTTCCGGCGACCGCGTGGCCGCCGCCAAACCAACCGGTGAGCAGCGCCCGCCTTGGCTACCACCTGCGGGCCGGCAAGCACCAGGTCACCGCCTTCGATTGGAAGCGCTATCTCGATTTCGCGGATAAGGTAATGGCGAAGTAAGCGCATGCAACGCCGCGCCTCCTTCTTTCACTCCCGGATTTTCGTGGGTTTCATTCTCGCCCTCTCCCCTCAAGCTCCCAACTCCAAAAGCGCAATAGAAATGTCAGAAAATTTGTAGGCACTGGGGATCTGTGACGATCCGGCGGATTATCGTTGGAGTTCCTATGGCGAAGCGGTTGGTGGTGGTCGTGTGCCGAAAAAGTCCCGGGAGGGTTTGCTACGGGCCATGTATTCGTTCGGGAGCCGGGAGATGAGTGCGCGGAGTTGGGCGCAAGGAGGAGTGCTTCGAGCAAAGCCCCGTATGGCAGCCCAAAGAGATCCCCACGGCGACGGCCGGATTCTCGTCCTCGATGACAGCTGACAGGCAAGAAACTTGGTGACCTAAAAAAATACTTGCCAAAAAAGAACTTGGCAACGCGAGCTGGGAATCTACGCTCGTCTACAGTGAAATTCGTGCTGAACTCTTACAATTCCAGTAAAATTGGGCGTGGATCAGGGACTTTCCCTGCGGGAATCCCCACACCCGCTACACCAAGCCACCGACTCCACCCCTCTTTCCCCTGCAACCCCCTTTCGCCCCCCTCCGCTCCGGTCCGGCGGCTTCACAGCCCTCCCGCCAAAGGTAAATTCCTAGCAGTACTTCCTAGCAGTTAAACCTCAATGGATCACGAAGTTTTTGATAAGGTAAAGGCGGACCTTACCGCCGACGAAGGTTACTTGCGCAATCACGAGCACCGTTTTCGGCTCAGTATCGAGGCGGTTCAGGCCGCCTCCGAATCATCCGGAGACACGCCCAGGCTTCTCGATATCGGGTGCTGGCCCGGCTACCTCTCACTTTACTTTCAGCGAAAAGACTGGAAGGTCAGCGCGATTGATCTCAAACCGGACCGCCTCCCCCTCATCAGCGAGGCCGGGATCGAGCTTCTCGCCCACAACCTCAACGATTTTCCGGACCTCCCCTTCCCCGACAATCACTTCGACACTATTCTCTTCACCGAGGTCTTTGAGCACCTAAACCCGGCCTCGTTCAAAGAACTATTCGCCGGGATCGGACGCTGCCTCAAGCCAGGTGGCCGCTTGATCCTGACCACGCCAAATCGCTTTGCGCTCAATAAAAGCCTGTTCATGCCAAACCGCTGGAGCGAGCCGGAAGTCGATGAAGAAGGACACGGCCATTGGAAGGAATACAAGCTGGCAGAAGTCATTGCCTGCTTCGAGAACACCGGCCTGAAGGTGATTCGTAAGCAAACCATCTCATTTTACTCTCATTTGGGGCGCTCGAACGAAACCGGCTACTTCCCTTTGGAGAACTGGAAGTCTCATCCCAACAAGCTCAGGAATTTTGGGAAGATCCTTATTAACCCCATCCGCAATCTCCCTCTTTTCCGCGACAGCCTCTTTGTTGTCGCCCAAAAAGATCTCAAAGCGGGTTAACTCTTAAAATCTCTCTCGACACCCCCTTGGAGGATTTGACTTCAAATACGAAATCACTTCACTGCAGACATGCATGAGAAACTGATTCAACTTCTCTTCCTCGGCATCCTCGCAACCCTTCTTGCGGTGGCTTTGGAGGCTGCGCTCAACTCGGAAAAATCGAAAACGTTGGTTGCATTATAAGTTTCAGACATTTGCCAAGGCATTAAACACCAGACAATTTGCAACACGGCCTCAGGGGGGGCTCATCCATCTCCCGCGCCCGCCGCCACATCCCTTCGACATCGACACCATGGAGCCCATCGAGCCACCTTGGCAGGCCTTCAAGGAATGGATCCCGGAGGACGGACCCGGACCTGCGCTGCTTCACTCAGCAAAGGAACCCCATCTGGGCAGAGCCGGTGTGCTTCGACCAAAGCCCCGTCTGGAAGCCCAAAGAGATCCCGCTCGATTCTCGACGACGACCGGACTCTCGTCCTCGACGAAAGCTGACAGGCCAAACCACCGCACCCCCTCTTTCCACCCACCCTCCGCTCCGGTCCAAAGGCGGCTTCAAAGCCCTCCCACCAAAACAAATTTCTAGTAGTTACTGCTCTGACCCTGCCTAGGCAGTTTGTCGGACTGAGGACGATTCGAGTAAAACGTTTTAGAATTTGAGAGCAAATCGTGATGACTGACCTGAGTGAATGGGAATACTCGCAGAGAAATCAGTGCGATCTGATCCAAATGATAAAATGAATTTGCCGGATTGGACAAGTCCGACAGACTCCTAGCACGGTCGTCACAGGGAGAAGGATGGGATTCGACCATACGCAGCCCTTGTCCTGCTTTTTCTTGCTATTGTTAAGGAGGGAATCTCTGAATGGTTTTTAAAAATGACACTTCCAAGGTGAAGTGTTGGAACCAATAACCACCCTTTCGGGTGTTGATTCCTTCATCTTAATACTATTGGATACCCTTTGAATCTTAAAATTATGAAAATTAACAAAACTCCATTTCAATCAAATATTACCTCTTTCCTGTCTTTTCTGGCCTTGATGATGAGTATTTCTGGAAACCTCAGCGCCGGAGAATTCGTACCATACAAGAGCAAAGGTGCGGCAAGACTATTCGCTGAACCGGTTCCCGGTCAAGTCGTGTCTGGTGTCGACACCGGAAATGCGAGCCATCTTGGAAAATATAGATCCACGCTAGACCTGTTGGTATTGCCGCTCTTCGAAGGACCTCTTTTCGTGGGGTTAAAGTTTGTGGGTCCGACCACAATCTTCGCTGCGAATGGCGATCTTGTAAAATCCATTTTGGATGTCGAGCTCGACGTGGCGACCAATACCATTAGGGGCATTTACACGGTAACAGGTGGCACCGGCCGTTGGGATGGTGCCAGCGGTGGAGGTGTCTTAGTGGGTGCCGTCAACGCCGATGGCACTTTCAGCTATAAGACCAAAGGTATCATTTCACGTTCCAAGTCCAGAAAGTAATTCTTTAATCTTATGAAACTGGAGCTCTGAGCTGCGTTTCATCGATGTCCTTCCCCGGGTGTGCCCGGGGAAGGACATCCAAGGAAAATAGGACTCGCTGGGATAGACCTGAAATTCGCTACGCTCACGAGCAAAGGCCTGGTCAATGGGGTAGCCGGAGGCAATAGCTTGCGATCACGAAAGCCACGAATAGGAGTTCCTATCGCAAAGTCTCCCAGCAAAGGATCGCGACTCCTGCCAACAAGCAGGCAGTCAGTATGCAATCCCTTCCCAACACAAAAAAACGGCCCCTCTTGAAGGAAGAGCCGTTTTGAAAGCTTAATTGGATTTTCTAGCGCTTGCGGCGGAGAAGTCCGAGAAGAGCGAGACTGCCAAGAAGAGCCGATGATGGCTCGGGGACTGGAGCAACATACGAGATCGTCAAATTATCGGTTTTCACAATAGCTGCGGGCGCTAGAGCCGCGAGGCCAAAGAATATAGCAAATTATTTTTTCATATCTTGGTATATGATTTCGCTATCGAAGGCAGGTCGAGTGCCAAATATCAAAAATATTTCACGTTCCCTTATTGATATTAATAATATACCTCTTAACCATATCTTACTCAAAGCTCCTAAATGGAAGTCTACTTGCGCACCTACTCTGATGAAGCGAAAGCCTAAAAATCCGCCTTCAACCTCATGGGGATCGCGTTTAAGGGGTCAGAAAATAAAAAAACGAAAAACCCCAATGATTCCCCCTCCTCTCACCCCGGCGGAACTTTCAGTAAGACATACAAGTGACTTCTCATGAGGAAATACGACCAAGTCAGAAATCTCGAACAATGCGACTGAGCATTTTAGACGGAGCGAAGCAAAGCCCGAAGGGGCCAAGATTTACGAACGCAAAATTCTGATCAAAATCGCTCATACATCCGCAAAAGAACCCGAAGCAGCTCCTCCTCCTCAGCCTCCAAAAAAAAGCGCCTATGCGGGGGAGAATTTGCGACCTCTATCAAAATTGAAAACAATTAAGCTTGGACTGAGGGTCTCGAAATCAATCCATAATCCGTGTCACGACATGATAAATCGCCACCGGCGCCCCCTCCCCAGAGAATTCCCTAGGAACAAAAAATCGACGCGGTTTTTTCATTACTCCGCCGCCCTGCGCAGCCAAAGATTCCCTAAAAACAACAGATCCTTTAAATCATCTGACAATTTTAGATCCTTTAGATCGTCTGACATTTTTAAATGCTGCTGTCCTGATCGATCTTCATCTGCCGGAAATGGACGGAGTGGAAGCGACAAAGAGAATCCGTGCTGGAGAGGCCGGTGAGACCGTATTGTCGATTCCTATTGTTACCCTAGCTGTCCATCTGCTGGAAAAAGTGCTTCGAAAACTATTCGGATGAAGGGGGGCGTGCTTTGAGGTCCTTGGAGACTATTAGCTCTTCGAGATCAAGCAGAAGAAACGCTCGGCTAATAAGGCCAACTTCTGTCTGAAAGTCAGGATCATTCTATGCTCCTTCTATTTTTTTAAGTTCTTCGGCTGTGAGATACTGTTTCCAGTTCTTTTGGATCTTCAGATGGCTCGGAAACGATGATGCCGGTCCCGTTTTCAAAAATCGTAAGACTCCGATTTTGGCGCGCGATCCGATACAACGGGCTTTCACGACCCTGTAAAATTTACAGAAAAGGGGGACCTCAATTGTAGAATTTACCGTGATTTTTTGGTGTGTCGCTAGGCGGGTATTCTTGGTGGGCTGTCTAAAGGGTTTTAAATAGAAGGGGTTGCGAGGAGTTCATGTCCAATTTTCGATGGTTGGCATGTGAGGAGCTCTTTTGAAGATAATATGAATAATACGAAAATCCATTCATATTGATCTAGTCAGGGAGAATTTACTATCACCTCTTGTATCAGGAAAATTTTCAATTCTCTTTTACCCCCCTTCGCTCCGGTCCATGCACGGCTTCAAAGCCCTCCCGCCAGAAAATAATCCCTAGTAGTTCAATCAATAGAACCCTATGAAAAAAAACAAAAACTACTTCTCTAAAGAGAAATCCTCCATCCCATCGACTAATCCAGCACTCAATGCTGCTTCTCTGCTTACTGCTCTGTCAATGACTGCGGCGGCCCAGATAACAGTCTGGGCTGCCGACGAGAGTCAACCCGATGGAAGTTTTGTCCCAATCCCTGATACAATGCTTACCGACGTAGATGCCCTCCTCGGGAAGAGCTTACTCGATCGAGCGATCTACTCCGAAACATACGCAACTGTGGCGGCGGGCTCATTCAGCAATGGCTCCCTCCATTCTGGAGGCGTAACCACGCTCGGCGCAGATGCAATCGTCGAAGGCTTCGCTAAGGATACAGACCCCAGAACAGAGGAAAAGCTATGAAATCCTCCCTCCACCCCAGCAGTAATGACGATTCGAGGCACACATACGGCTCGCGAATATGCCCAAAAGCGCGACTGATGTTCCGTTGCCTTGTCCTAGTAATGACCGTGGCGGTCCCCTGCGGAGCATTGTTGGCGGCCAATCCGGATCCAATCGATCTAGGAACTGCTGCCAATTTCGGAGCCCTGTCAGGTGGGGCTATTTCTGGATCGGGCAAGGTGAAAGGCGATGTGGGATCGGGTACTGGCGCCATCGCCTCAGCGGTAACTTCGACAGGAACAATCTATCCCGCTGGTAATGCGGTGACAATGACCGCTTTGACCGATTTTACGACCGCTTACAATGATGGGAAGAATCGAACACCTGATGTTCTCTTGTCGGCAGCTGCTTATGAGTTGGGCGGAACGACCATAATTCCCGGAGTCCATAAAATCGGAGCTGCTGCTACTTTGGGATCTCCGGTGACTCTTGATGCCCAAGGTGACCCCGATGCTGTTTTCATCATCCAAATCGGAGCCGCATTCAGTGCCACCGCATCCGTAGGGAATGTAATTCTAACGAATGATGCACAAAGTGCGAAAGTTTTTTGGATCGTGGGAGGGGCTGTTTCCATGGGGGCGGGTATTCACATGGAGGGAAATATTCTCGGAAATGCTGCGATTACCTTTGGTGCTAGCACCACAATTAACGGGCGTGTTATGGCAAGTTCGACTACCGGCACCATCGCAATGGCCACTACCATTTCCGTACCAGTGGACCCTTCTGTCGTAGGCAACCGGGTCTGGTTCGACGCTTCCATCGACGGCATTCAAGATCCGTCTGAAACCACCGGATTTTCTAACGTGCCGGTCTCCCTACTGCAGCTTGTGTTAGAAAAAACGACCCTCGACCTAGGCACTGCTGCCAATTACGGAGCTCTGGCAGGCGGGGCTATTTCCGGATCCGGAAATGTTGCAGGAAATGTGGGTTCGGGTGCGGGCGCTATCGCCCCAGCGATAACCTCGGACGGAACCATTTACGCCACGGGAGACGCAGCGACCATGACCGCCTTGGACGATTTTGCGACCGCTTACAATAATGGTAAAAATCGGACACCTGATGTTCTCTTGTCTGCGGCCGCCTATGAGTTGGGTGGCACGACTTTAACGCCCGGCGTTTATAAAATCGGAGCTGCCGCTACCTTGGCCTCCCCCGTTACGCTGGATGCCGCGGGAGACCCTGAGGCTGTTTTTATCATCCAAATCGTAGGAGCATTTGGGACCACCGCATCCGCCGGAGATGTGATTCTAACGAATGAGGCAAAAACTGCGAATGTTTTTTGGATCGTGGAAGGTGCTGTTTCCCTGGGGGCAGGCACGAACATGAAGGGAAATATCCTTGGAGGCGCTTCGATCACCTTTGGTGTTACCACCACAATCAGCGGGCGATCAATGGCGGGGACAGCTGCCGGCACCATCGCGTTATCTACGACAGTTTCAGCGGTCACGGGAACTCCACCTGTAGGATTTCCACCCCCTACTGTCGTCGCGAACACAGTGACCGATGTGAACGGCGACTATTTGTTCGAGGGTGTGCAGCCTGGCATCCATATCGTCCGCTGGGATCTTACAGACGTCACAACCGATTACCGCATCACCGCAGCGAAACAGGGCGGCGAAGATGCGCTCGACAGCGATAGTGCTACTGGCGAGGTCAGCGGATTCGTCTATTCTACCGAAATTGTGGTTCTGGGCGGTTCAACCCACCTCGGTGTGGACCTCGGGTTGGTCGAGACGTTACCGGCGATTAAAACGGCGGCGATCGACGAACTTGCGTCCGCACTGGTGACCTATCTATTAGCAAACTACTACACCGCCGAAAACTGGACGGAGATCCATACGGCCAAGACGGATGGCGAGATTGCGATTAATGCGGCGACCAATCCGGCAGGCGTGGCCACGGCGAAAGCGACGGCGCTGGCCGAGATGGACGCGGTGCCGATTGTTGCCGAAACGCTGGCGGAGGCAAAGGTAGTCTCGCTGGCTGACATGGCGACGGCGATGGGCAGCTATCTGCAAGAGGACTATACCGCCGAAAACTGGACTACGCTGACAACTGCTAAGACGAATGGCGACACCGCGATTCATGCGGCCCCCGATCTGGCAGGCGTGGCGACAGTGAAAGCCTCGGCGCTGGCTGCGATGGCCGCGGTGCCCACGATTGCCGAAACGCTAGCGGCAGCCAAAGTGGTCGCGCTGGCCGACTTTAGGACAGTGCTGGCGACCTATCTGGAAGCGAACTACACCGCCGAGAGTTGGACAGTGCTGCAAACCGCCGTTACGAATGACCAAATTGCAATTAATGCAGCGACCGATTTGGCAAGCCTGACGACCGCAAAAAACTCGGCGCTGGCCGCGTTGGACGCGGTGCCAACGTTTACCGAAACAATGGTGGTGGCAAAGGCGGGGGCGCTGAACGACCTGACCACGGCTCTGGCGACCTATCTGGAAACGAACTACTACACGAACGAAAACTGGACGGCGTTAATAACCGCCCGGACCGCTGGTAACATAGCGATTAACGCGGCGACCGATCCGTCAGGCGTGGTTGCGGCGAGGGACGCGGCGCTGGCCGCAATGAGCGCACTGCCAACCTATACCGGGACGCTGGCTGCGGCCAAGGCTCCGGCGCTAGCCGACCTCTCAACAGCGCTGACGACCTATCTTGAAGCGAACTATACCGTTGAGAATTGGACGGTGCTGGACACCGCGAAGACGGATGGCGACCTAGCGATTAATGGGGCGACCGATCCAGCAGGCGTGGCGACGGCGAAGGACACGGCGCTGGCGGCAATGGGCGCGGTGCCTACGATTGACGAAACGCTGGCGGCGGCCAAGGCAGCGGCTCTGGCCGACCTAGGGACGGCGCAGGCAACCTATCTGGAAGCGAACTACTACACCGCCGACAACTGGGCGGCGCTGCAAACCGTCAGGACGGATGGCGACCTAGCGATTAACGCGGCGACCGATCCGGCAGGCGTAGCTACGGCGACGGACACTGCGCTGGCGGCGATGGACGCGGTCCCGACGGGTGCCGAGACGCTGATGATCGCCAACATCTCGCTGACATCCGAAGGCGAAGCGATACTGGTGCTAGGGACCGTCCCCAATTTCCCCCTAACGCTCCAAACCAGCACGGATCTCAAGAATTGGACCACCATCGCCACGGCGACTCCAGCCACCGTGTCGTGGAGCTTCGTTCATGATGCCGCGCTGGCAACCGGTCCAAGCCGTTTTTACCGCGCATTTCTCAATCCGTAAATTCCTGAATCCCAGACAAATCAAGCCATTGACTTTGGCCACAAGCCCTATCTACTTGGAGCTGAAAATTTCCACACGACACGAGGAAAATTGAGTGGAAGGTTTCTGAAGGGAGCGATAGCCAAAATTCGCTCCGACGCGCCTCCTGAGATGGGTCTGGATTGCCTTGATCGAACAGACTCATGAGGTCTTCCAGACCCAAGCGAAAGACACTTTTGCGGCTCGCTGCCGCAGTCATTTTTCGGGTGCTTTCCCTTAAGCGACTGCCCCATGCAAAGCTGAAAAGGAAGGCCAAAACCGTGAGGGCAAAGAGCATCTCAAGCTTTGTGGCACCAGTCATATATGAGTGGCTTCCAGCTCAAATCCGTTTTTCTTGAGATGCCCGAAAAGACGCCCAATCCCCCAACCCTGGCGGTAGATCTGGAGTGCTTCTTTTCCGCTGAAGCGGTTGCGGACAACCATGAGAGGTCCGTCCCGGCCACTTCCTCTCGTCGACTTTGAGGCGAAAAAAAGAGTCAGTGCAAAGATGCTCTGGCGGGCTGATTTTTGACGACCCGGTCTCCGGGCAAGGATGCCGGCTTGGTGCTCTCCGACCCACACCTTCTTTTTAATCCGCACGATATAGGCCAGATCTTGGTCATCGAGCCACTGAAGCCATTTCTTTCCCATGAACTCCCGGTCCATTGTCAGGACTTTGATGTCACTGGCAGGCAGGACGGCGAGGAGCTTTTGGGTCAGGCGTTTCCGTTGGGCGGCATTTGAATTTCCACACTTGCTCTACTTGGGGGAGAATCGCCCAAATGATTGGAATGGAAACATGGCCAACGACAATGACGAGGAAGTTGATGTGGCTGCGCCCGAACTTCCAGTTTGTCCGATCCATCGCTAAAACGGAGCCGCCGGGCGGTTTTGGTATTTAGCACCCCGATTTTGAAGGGCCCTCGACCAAGTCAAGCCTTCCCGGTGATTTTTTCGCCTTTTTTTGCTGATTGTCAGCGAGTTAGACTCTTATTTTCTCTCGTGCAGTGTGCAACGGGACGGAAAAACTCTCCACATCCGGCAAGCGAGCCGCCCGGAGGAGGAACTTGGAGAGATCTCCAAAAAACTAGGGCTCTCCCCCGACCCCGGCGGTCTCCAGAAAGTGAGAATTTAAGAGAATGAAGAGAATGTAGTGCCCGAAGGAATTTTTAATGCTCGCAAACCGTTGAGAATAACGGGATCCAAGTTCGGCATGTTAAAGATGAGATGAATTCACAGAAAAATTTAGGGCCTCCTGGAGACAGGGAGGACGATATCGCGAACAAGCGATTCAATTCGGCGCGCTACGATTTCCTCTCATCATACCTGAGCGGGTTTCATTGAGGTCTGACTCGCTAATTTCACCAGATTCGATCTTGATCGTTGGTTGTCAGGTTGTTATCTGGGGCTAATG
>JBLHUR010000065.1:0-30638 GCA_047629805.1 Akkermansiaceae bacterium
TTCGCGCACCATGGTCGAAGACCTGCGCGGCTATTGGAAATTCCATCGTCATCCGCTCCTACTCTTCCCCAACGTCGGGCGCGGTGCCTGCCCACCTGACAAAGTCGCGCAGCGCATGCACACCGCGACCCGCCCGATGCCCGTCAGTTCCCTGCAACTGCGCATCGTCCAGGCACGCCAGGAACTCAAAATCCCGGTCTGCACCATCCACACCCTGCGACATTCTTTCGCCACTCATCTCGTCGAAGTCGGAGCAAGTCTGCACACGGTGCAAGCCTTGTTAGGGCACTGCGGCATCAATACCACCATGGTCTACCTCCACCTCACGCATCGCAGCGAGCAAGACAGTCGCGCCTTGGTGGAAACGCTCTGCCAAGAGTTGCCCCGTTAGACCACATCGTCACCGAAAGAACCATGGCCGCCACCGCCACCGTCATCGACGCGCTGCGCCGTTTCCTACCCGCCCATCTGCGTGAAAACTCTCACGCCATGAGTGAAGCACAGCGCCGCGCCGCCTGGGCCATCACCCATTGTCGCACCGCAGAAATGGGGGGGCACCTCCATGCCTGCGACTCTTGTGGCGAACGCGAATTCCATTTCCACTCCTGCAACCACCGCTCCTGTCCGCAGTGCGGCAAGGGAGCCACCGCCGAGTGGGTGGAACGCCAACTCGCAAAACGCGTCGGCGCACCCTACTTCATGGTCACCTTCACATTGCCCGCAGAACTCCGCAGACTCTTCTTCACCCCGGCGGCCAAGGACATCTATCAAATCTTCTTCGCCGCCGCATCCTCCGCGTTATCAGATACATTGGCCAACCCTCGCTGGCTGGGTGCCGCGACCAACGGCTTCACCATGGTTCTCCATACCTGGAACCAGCGATTGCACTTCCATCCCCACATCCACAGCATCGTGCCCGGTGCCGGTCTCGACGCCGCAGGCCGCATCGTCACCGTGAAGAATGAGAACTTCCTCATACCCCAGCCCGCATTACGCCGCGTCTTTCGCGCTCGCTTCCGAGACGCTCTCGCGGCCCTTGCCAAGGATCCAACCAAGGACGATCACCTCCCCGCGATCGACCCCACCGTCTGGCACAAGGACTGGGGCGTGAACCTCCAGCCATTTGGCAATGGTGAAAACATCATCAAATATCTCGGGCGATATGTCTGCCGCACCGCCATCGGAGATTCGCGCATCCTTTCCATCACCGACACCCACGTCAGCTTCCGTTGGAAGGACCGTAGCAAGGGTGATACGCCGCAAATCGAAACGATCAAAGGTGGAGAGTTCGTCAAACGATACCTACGTCACGTCCTGCCACGCGGCCTGCGTGCGGTGCGCTACTACGGATATTGCCATCCCGCCGCCAAGGCCAAGCGCGAGCGCATCGCCTTCCACACCGGTCGGCCTCTGCTTATCGGCCGGGCAGAGGTTGCCCCGCAAAAACCGGCTCACATCGTACCTTGCCCGTGTTGCGGTGAAGCAATGAAAAAACTGCTGAGTTTGCTTCCTGCATGGCGTAGCGCCCGAGCGCCGCCACCACCCCTCAGAAAACGAATCTACTCATGACGGTCCATCGCATGCCCCCCATATCACGACTGGCCTTTTCCGATCTCACGGACAAGGAGACGAAGAGGTATGGACATGGCATAGAAATGAGGGAGTTTTGGAACTCCTCCCCTCGGCAGGACCCTGTATTGCACTGGGAGATCGAGCCAAATCGGAGGCTCCCGGGACACGATACCCCTGGGAAAATGACATATCCCATGCGATCCCGGCAGCCGATCGCCCGGCGGCAAACACAAAACGCATAAGAAAAACGACATAGATCGCTCCGGGCTTGTTCAACTATGGGCGCAGTCGAAGGCTTCGTCCCTCAGCCTTCGCAGCACCCTTTATTGTTGTGCTAGTCTGATTGCCTTTTCAGATCGGCTGATCGAACAGTGACCCGAATATCATCGCGGTCTACCACCTCGACCGTAGACCCTCTCGCGATCACCCCAGTAATTGCTACCGCATCGAACTTTTCGCTCTCAATTGTGATGGTGCCCGACGGCCTAAGATCAGTCGATGCTAGACCTAAAGCTCCAACCATCGGATCAAGCTGCCTCCTAGGCGCAGGTGCGGACGGTACTTTCGGAGACTCTGAAAACATTTCCTTAAGCATAAATGGGAGCGCCAATGGCCAGATCAAGAGCAGTAGCAAATTAGTTATACTCAGCAAAAAAGAGTCCGACGAAGTTTCTCTTCCACTGGAAGCCGCCCATATCCCCAAGCCGAGAAAGATGAAGCCACCAAGAATAAGATACCCGATAAACCACACCATTTTTTAAGCACAACGTCAAAGTCCACCAACCGCTGACAGAAAATCGGACAGCTCGGAAGCGGTGGAACGCCTCCAAGCTACACAATGCTCCGACAAACTCAAGACGCGGTCAGCGGTTCGGTGTGACATCTTGTTCGCATTTTTAGATTCTCTGGAGATTGAATCACTACCGAGCAGGACCGAACTCGGTGGAATTCACTCTCACGTAATCCACTAGATTCTTTTCGGCATCACCGTCAAGGTTGCAACGGTTCTCAATCATTCGTTTTAGATCAAGCAACCCTTCAAACATTGCGTTTTGCATACTCTCCGGAGTATTCCCCTCCGTCAGGTCGAGGAGTCTAGAAATTTTTGCGCAGGCGCAAATAATGAAGTCCGTCTCTCGCATACCGACTTCGGACCAACGGTATGCGTGTGGTTCCAAATCTTGCGCATACTGCAGGACATTGCCTGACATCGCAAAACCTCGCTCCGCTTCGGTAATGATCATGAAGTTTCGCTCCACTTCGGTGATGCCCGGATGAGCATAGTAGTCATCTATCTCGACGGTGGTTTCATCTCGAAGTAAGGCATTTAGTTTGTCAATGAAGAGGTCTTCAAGTTGCGAATGCCGTCCCGATTCTGGTTCCGAAACGAGGAGTTCTTGAATTGATTTCATGATGTTGAAACTGGAGATATTTCCGCGAACGTTCATGTCCACCGGCCGCTGACCCGAATACCGGACAGCTCCGAAGCGGTGGAACATCTCCAACCTACACAAAATTTCACAAACTCCAAGAGCGGTCAGCGGTCGGGTGTGATGTCTTGTTCTGCTGCTTCGGAAACGATTTCCCACTTTGGATTTTTGATGAAGTAATAGCGGCTTTCTTTCTCTATATCCGTGCCTGGCGGCATTGGTATTCCAGAACGAACTACCCCTTCGTGGTCAGGTGAGAGAATAAACATGGCCAAGCGACCTTCTTCCATCGCACCGGTTACTCTAATCTTCTTCCCAATATCATCTCCTTCAAAATTCTGATAGTCACCCCGAAACAAATAAGCGACATCACCAATCAAAACACTTGGACCATTCGCCTTTCTAGAGTGATCAGCGGCAAATCGTGCTACTCCAATACAAAAACCGGTCTCGTTCCAACCTGGCGGTATATCACTTGGTGAGGAGTTAACGATCACAGTATCTTCGATGGCTAAGGAATTCGGCAAAACTGTGGAGTGACCGTCAGAAGCAACTGGCTTCTTCGGCTCGCAAGCAGTGACCAAAACGGCTAAAACAAAGAGCACTGATAATTTCATTTTCTTAGCAGAACAGTATTTATTCGTATCGTCAGGATCAGGCCTTAATACGCCTATCCGGAAGGTGTCCGCGTTGACGCCGGGGGGCTTGATCCTTGAATTTGCAGGGTTTTACGCTGCCTAACTCGCTCTATCCTAGATAAGGTGATGCTCGCGTCAATGATCTTTCTGGTGTCCCTGATAGACGTATTAAGGAATGCCTTTTAGATTAATTCTGTGTCCGGCTAGTGCGGTTATTCACAGGGGGAGGACTTCGTTTTTGGGGTCGGAGTGGGCGTGGCGACCTTTGGGGGAGTTGTTTGGTGAATCGACAGGTTGGGCTCGGCCACTTTTGAGGGTGGCTGGTTCCCCGGGTTCTCACTTCGTTTCACCCGGGGCTATGTTCCTGTCATCCCTTCGGGATTTGAAGCGCTTGGGGAGGGGGCTTGGTTTTGGGGCAAGCGATGCGGTTTTAGAGCATGCCCCGGTTCTTGAGGTTGTTGAGGCGGCGGGCGGTTTCGATGAGGCCATCGGCCATGACTTGGGTGTAGGTGCGGCCGAGGGTGGTGTCGATGCCGTGACCGGGTTCGAGTTTGCGGAGGGGGGCGAGGGCGGGGTCGTCGTGGCGGAAGAGTTCGACGAAGGCGCTGGGGAGTTTTCCGGTGATGGCATTGGCGGTGAGGAGGGCGCCGACCCAGCCATCGTCGGAGGAGAGACAGCCGCGGGTGGTGGGGACGGAGCAGTGGAAGGGGCCGATTTCGTCCGCTTCGCCCATGGCGGCGATGATTTCTTGGTTTTCGGCGATGGTGAGGCCGGAGTCGCCACAATGGGCGGCGTCGATGAGAGCTTTGAAGAAGGGTTTGCCGAGGGCTTGGTTGAGTCCGGTGAGGATGGGGCGGAATTTGGCGAGGGAGGTGAAGGTTTGGAATTCGCCAGGGCGGAGGAACTCGATGTTCCAGTTTTCGATGCATGAGCCCTCGAGTCCGGCTTCTTGGTAGGCGCGGAGGTGGAGCTTGATGTTTTGGGCAACGCGGGCTTGGTATTCTTGGTGGTTGGCGGGTGGTTCTCCTTCGAGCCAGGTTTCGATGGAGGTGGAGTTGACCTGGGTGATGTTGTTGCGGAGGGCGGCGTTGAGGTTGTGGAGGAGTTGGGCGACGGCATCGTCTTCGTCGTCGGGGTTCATGGGGTTAACTCCGCCGACCATCATGACGAGTTGGGGTTCGAGGCCGAGTTCGCGCACGGCGGCGATGAGAGCGTCTTTTTCTTCCGGGAGGGTGGTGCCGAAGGAGGAGATTTGGATGAGGTCGATTTTGACGGGGGAGAGTGTGATGAGATCGCGGGCACCGGCGGCGATGACGAATTCGCCTGAGGGGGTCCGGGGGAGGCGGCCGTTTTCATCGGGAACGAGGGCGTCGAGGAAGCCGAGGTGGGTGCCGAGGATGCCGAGTTTGACGTTGGTGGTGTTTTCGATGGGTGAGGTGGTCATGGGGGGGAGAGTGGCGGGGGGAGGGGAATTCGCAACTTTGAAGTGGGGTTTTGGTGGGGAATGGTCCAACCACGAAACTTACGAAATGAACGAAATGGTTGGGGGGGCAACTGCGAAATACACGGAAAACGCGAAACTTGGTTGGGGGTGGGGAAAGGGGATTTGACCACAGAGTAAGCTGAGGGAGCTGAGCTTGGTTGGGGAGGGGGCAACCGCGAAATACACGGAAAACGCGAAACTTGGTTGGGGGTGGGGAAAGGGGGAGGAGGGGATTTGACCACAGAGGAAGCTGAGAGAGCTGAGCTTGGTTGAGGGGGATTGGACTGGAATGGCACTGCTTTAAAGGGATTTCTTGGCCAAAGGCCTTCCTTATATCAGCCCAGCCTAACAGGCTGGGTGTGGGTAGACCGCAAGCTGTTCGCTGAAGGCGAACTTTATAAGGCTGCTCTTATGACTTTGTCCTTCAGACAACTCGTTTACATGGGGTGGCACTTCGTTCTACCCCATGCTGGTATAAGGAAGGCCTTTGGCCAACTTGATGAGAATCGCGACCACCACCCTTAAGGCTGTGCAATTCGACTCAGACTGAAGTCCCCAAGGGGCATTCTATCCAAGCTCCGTAGGGTGGAAGATGGACTCTAGTTTGAGGAGGAAAGGGTGGTGTTTTGGGGGGGTGGCTTTGCGCCAGGCTTGGAAGTGTGCGGCTAGGGTGGCTCCTTTTTGGCGGGGGAAGTGGGGGAGGGTTTTCCAGTGGTCGGGTTCGGCTTCGAGGAGGGGGAGGATGAGGTTGGCGAAGGCTCCGTTGATGCTGCGTTCGGTGGATGATTTGCGGAGGGTGGCGCGGTGTTTTTGGTAGAAGGCGGGGGAGGTTTCGAGGGTGAGGGGTTCGCGGGTTTTCATGACCTTGGCGGCGTAAGTGGCGAGGCTGTAGCGGTAGTTCTTGAGGGCTTTGTTAGGGGCGTTTTTTTCCCAATGGGTGCTGAGTTTGAGGAGGGCAAAGAGGGAGGCGGTTTCGCAGAGGGTTTCTTCAAGCCATTTGTTTTCGTGTTTGATGGGCTGGAAGTTGGCGCGGACGTGGGTGAGTTCGTGGGCGAATTGGTAGATGAATTGGGAGTAGTAGCGGTCGGCGCAATTGAGCCGAATGGCGACTTCGTCTCGTGGGGTTCTTTCGAAGAGGGTGATGGGGCCATCGCGATGATGGGAAATGAAGAGGGGGGTGTCTTTCGCGTCCTTGGCCTTTGGGAAGATGGCGATGGTGGGTTCGAAGAGGGTGCGGAGTTCCCATTCCTCCATGCCGAAGTGGGCGGGATTGATGCGGAGTTGGGCGTGGGCGATGCTTGGGAGGCAGGCAAAGAAGAGGAGCAAGGTCTTCATTTTTTGCGGTTGGGGAGCCGTTTTCCTTTGATGCGGGCTTGAATGAGGTCGGCACAGGATCCGCCGTTGCGGAGGCGTTCGCAGGCGGCCTCGATGCGGAGGCTTTGGCGGACGGAGCGGTAGCCGAGGCGGCGGGTGACGCAGTCGTTGAGGAGGTCGAGGTGGCTGTCCTCAAATTCGACAACTTTGCCGCAATCAACGCAGATGAGGTGGTTGTGGTTAGGGTGGGCGGCGAAGTTGGGGTCGTAGGTGGTTTGGCCGTCGCCCAGTTCGATTTCGTGGATGAGATCTGCTTCGACGAGGAGGGAAAGGGTGCGGTAAACGGTGGCACGGGATGACTTGGACCCGACGGCCCGGAGGCGTTCAAAGAGTTCATCGGGCGTGAAATGTTCTTCAGAGGCGAAGATGACTTTGAGAATTTCATCCCGTTGTGAAGTTTGTCTGAGGCCCTTTTTTTGGATGAAGCCATCCAATCTTTCGCGAATCCCTGCGTCCATAAGATGCACACTCTAGTGATTTTAGGTTGATTGTTGAATCTCCAATATCGAGGATTACGGGGTGAGAGTATTTTTAGCGGGTTTGGCCCTTCTTTTGGTTTCGTGCGGAACGCCGGAGACCTTGCGTGTTCGGCAGTTTCATTTGCGTGATTCGAAGGCCGCGACGGGGGATCTTTTTATCCGCTCGGAGATGAATAAGCGGCTGCATGGGGCGGTGACTCAGGAGGAGCGCGATTTGCGACGGGGGAATTATTACCACGTGCGTTGGCATGGTCTGAGTGGTGAGAAGCCGGTGCGGGTGGTTTTTGAGTATCGCCAGGCGCGGACGGGGGCGAAGGTGAAGCGACTTGAAAAAGTGGCTCCGGCTTCGACAAAGGGGGATCGGGAGATTTTGATGAAGGGCGAGGATTACGCCAAGAATGGGCGGGTGCTGGCTTGGCGGGCGACCTTGTATGATGGGGAAAATTTGGTGGCTAAGAAGCAATCGTATCTCTGGGACTAGTGGACGATTTATGGGTTTGGAGATATGCGCTGGAGTCGGCGGGTGGGTTGAATGCGCGGACGGGTCGTCGGATTTATGAGGGGGCCTTGGTGAGGATTGGGGCGGGATTTGGGTGTGTGCATCCTTGGCCGGAGCTGGGGGATGCGACTTTGGAGGGATGTTTGGACGATCTTGCGGGGGAGAGGAAGTTGGGGCTGGTGCAGCGGACTTTGGTTTGCATTGGGGCTGATGGGGCGGCGAGGGAGGAGGGGCGTTCGCTTTTTGAGGGGTTGGTGGTGCCGGGGAGTCACGCGACGTTGCCATTTTTTGATGAGGAGCGGGTGGCGGAGGTGGTGGAGCGCGGCTTTTCTCATGTGAAGGTGAAAGCGGGTCGTGAGTTGGGGAGGGAGCTGGCGGAGGTACGTGGGATGATTTTGAGGTGGCCTAATTTGCGCTGGCGGGTGGACTTGAATGAGATGGGGACGGTGGGGGATTTGGTGGAGATTTTTGAGGGGTGGTCGGAAGAAGAAAGGGCTAAGTTGGATTTCTTGGAGGATCCGACGAGGTATGAGGTGGATGAGTGGGCGGAGCTGAGAAGGGCAACGGGGATCTCGTTGGCGAATGATTTTCGGATGAGTGAGGATGAGGGAGATTCTGAGTTTTTGGTGGTGAAGCCGGCGGTGCATGAGATGCCGGAGGAGGGGCGGCGGCGGGTGGTGACGAGTTATCTGGATCATCCGCTGGGACAGGTTTTCGCGGCCTGGGAAGCGGCGCGAGCCGGGGTGGGGGAGGTGTGTGGTTTGCAAACGCACGGGGTGTTTGCGGGGAGTGCGTTTACGGAGGTTTTGGGGGAGGTTGGGCCGGAGTTTGTGGTTCCGGAGGGGGATGGGCTTGGATTTGGGGGGCTTTTGGAGGGGCTTCCGTGGGAGAGATTAAAAAGGGTGGAGGAATGAGAGATCGGTGCCAATTTACATACAGAAATGAATGTTGAAGGAGTGCGAAACTGGTCTGCAAAGCGGGGTTTGTTTGCGGGGCATCATTTTTTTCGGACGTCGGGGAGTAGCGGTGAGGAGAAGTGGGTTGCGCTTTCGGAGGAGGCTTTGGAATGGTCGGCGAGGTCGGTGGTTGAGGCTTTGGAAATTACTTCGGAAGATGTTCTGGGGCTGGCTTTGCCGGAGGTGCATGTGGGCGGTTTTGGGATGGGGGTGCGTGCGCGGATTTCGGGTGCGCGTTTGGCGAGATTTGAGGAGAAGTGGGACGCTGGGAATTTTTCAAGATGGTGTGAGGTGGAAGGGGTGACGGTTTTGTCATTGGTGCCGACGCAGGTCCACGATCTGGTGGCGGCGGGATGTGGTGGAGGGAAGTCTCTGAGAGTGATTGTGGTGGGTGGGGGTGCTTTGGAGAATGAGCTGTCGGGACAGGCGAAGGCGCTCGGGTGGCCGGTGGTGCCAAGTTATGGGATGACGGAGACCTGCTCGCAGGTGGCAACGGGGGAGGGGCTTCCGCTTTTGCCAGGATGGGAGGCGAAGATGGTTGAGGGGTGTCTTGCGCTGAAGGGTGGAGGGCTTTTGACGGCGTTGATTCGGAGGGAAGCGGAAGGTTTTTCGGCGATTGATCCAATGGTTGATGGATGGTTTTTGACGCAGGATCGAGTGGAGTTGGGATCGCGTGGTTTGCGGGTTTTGGGACGAGCGGATCGGTTGGTGAAGGTGCTGGGGGAGTTGGTGGATTTGGAGTCGCTTGAAAAATTTTGGCGAACTGAGCTGGGTGGGGACGTGGCGCTGGTGGCGCGGCCTGACGAACGGAGGGGGAGTGGTTTGTATTTATTTTTTGAGGGAGGAGATGAACGGATTACATCGATTAATGCGACCTTGCCGGGGCCCGAGCGATTGATGGGATGGGAGATGGTTGCTAGACTTCCGCGCTCTCCGCTGGGCAAGCTTGATCGGGTTACGCTCATGAAATTTCGTGTCGAATAACGTTGCCATGTGTCCTGTTTCGGCGAACTTCAAATTACCTAATTGAACGAGATCTATTCTCAAACCGCACCGGGAGAACGACGGCTTCAGGCGCGGTTTTTTTGCTCCTTCCGTCTCACGAGTCATCTCTCCCTCCCTATAATATGGCCGAAGCTCCTTCCGAATCCTCCGCAGCCCTCAATATCGTTGCTCCTTCCGGGGAGAAAATCGACAACCTTCTCACCGCCGATCAGCTCGTCAACTTCGGGCTCAGATCTCCCGGCGGTCCCGGAAAGCACTATGTGCTGGATACCAATGTGCTCCTTCACGAGCCGGGGTGTCTCAATCGCTTTCAAGAGAACCATCTCTGTATTCCCGCCGATGTGCTTTCGGAGTTGGATCGTTTTAAAACCGAGCAGACGGAGCGTGGTGCCAATGCTCGCCGGGTCCATCGGACTTTGGCGGAGATTTTTGGGACTGATGGAAAGGTGACGAGTGGCGTGCCGACCGACGGGGGTGGCACGATTCGCCTCGTGATTTACGATCCAAATCTTTGTGAGCGGAGTAGTCGTGAACTCCGCCGTTTTCATCGGATTTTTCCTGATCGTGAGCGGGTCGATCATCGTATCCTGGCCTGCACTCTTTTGCTCCAAGAGCATGTTGAGCCGCCCGTGGTATTGGTGACAAAAGATCTCAATATGCAGCTTAAGGCTCGTGCGGTTGGAATCACTTGTGAGGACTACCTGAACGATAAGGTGGCACCTCAAGATTCAGCGAAAAACGAAATGGCGCAGCTTTCTCTCGATGCCAGTGAGCTTCAGCGTTTTGCGAGTTCGGGTGAGATCGAGTTGGAACCGGAGCGAATTTCCGAGCTTCACATCAATCAGTATATCCTACTCGAAGCGGGCGAAAAGCAGACTATTCCAGCGCGTCTTGATTCCAGCGGGAAGCTGGTTCGTCTTGTGGTGCCGGAGGTTCTCCGCATCCCCGATGGCAACCATCTCAAGCCACTCAATTTGGGTCAAAAGTGCTTTATTGATGCTCTTTTAAATCCTGAGATTTCCTTGGTAACCTGCTTTGGTCAGGCCGGAACCGGTAAGACTCTGGTGGCGATGGCGGCCGGACTTCACGGGGTTTTTGCCCGTGAGTTCAACGGGCTCACCGTGAGCCGTCCTGTCGTAGCGATGGGTGACCAGATGGGCTACCTGCCGGGGTCGCTGGAGGAGAAGATGCGGCCTTGGCTGCAACCAATTTACGATGCTTTGGAACTTCTAATGAGTCCTCAGGGTTCGCAAGGTCCCAAGCGGAAACGGGGTAAGGGGGAGTCTGAAAATGCGCATCAAAAACCCTATGATGATCTTGTGAGTCAAGGTGTGATTGAGGTGGAGGCGCTGGCTTACATTCGCGGTCGTTCCATACCCAATCGCTTTTTTATCCTCGATGAAGCTCAGCAATTGACGCCGCAGGAAGCCAAGACGGTGGTGACGCGGATGTCGAAGGGATCGAAGCTGGTCATGGTCGGTGACCCGGCTCAGATTGATCACCCTTACGTTGATAGTCGTAGCAACGGTCTTGTTTTTACCCGTCAAAGAATGCGCGGCCAGAAATTTGCGGCTCATGTGACCCTGAGTCGTGGTGAACGTAGTGATCTCGCCGAGGCGGGTGCGCGATTGATGTAGTGCTCCCTTTGTGATAAAGTCTTCGACATGAAAGGTCTCCCGCTTCTGTTGCTCCCCGTCCTCCTTCTTGGAGGGTGCGCTTCGCAGCGCGGTCCGCTCAGAAAACCGCCAGCCTGGGGCGAGGTGGTTTCGCGAGAGGTCAATGCGCTCGGGATTCAGAACTGGGTCATTGTGGCGGAGTCATCTTTCCCGGTGGTTTCGCGTCGCGGAGTGCGCACGATTGTTGTCGATGCCGAGGTGCCGGAGCTAGTTGATTACGTCGTGAATGAGCTGGAGAAATCTGAAACGGTGACGCCTTCTTTCAGCACGGCACGCGAGCTTCCCTTCGTGAAGAACGACCGTGCGCCGGGAGTTGATGAATTTCGGAAGCTTCTCAAAACCGCCCTCCATGGACACCCGGTTCGTGAAATGGACCATCGTTCGCTCACCTTGCTTGCGCACAGCGATTCGGCAAAGTATGCTGTTCTCGTCCTTAAGACAAAAACGGCCCTGCCTTACTCCAGCGTGTTCATCGAACTGGACAGCGGGTATTGGGATCGTGATTCCGAGGACAATCTGCGGCGGGACATGACGACCGCGCAGGACAAAATTCAGAGAAATGAAACGAACAACTGAAGAGATCGATCAGGAGCGTGAAGAGGCCTGGGTTGGCGATGCCGTTCTCGCACTTTTTGTGAGGGAGTGGCTTCTCCGTGAGAAGGGGAAGATCGATGGCGAGTCCTTCATCCGTGCGACTTCGAATGACTTTCTTCGGCTGGTTGGCAATCCAACGTCGGTTGAAGCCGAGATCGGTCGCGAGTATCAGGCGAAAGGCCTGCAGGCCGGCTTTGACTACGTGGAGACAAAGCTCATCCCGCTGTTCATCCAGCGTGAGAAAGTCCGCGAACGGCAGAAGGCGCGGCGATAATTGCCCTACTGCGTCAACTGATGCAGGATCTGCAAGGTGAGCTTTCCGGCATTCTCTAATGCGCCTGGTGTGATCGTTTCCAAGGTGGCTCCCTCCTTGTGCCAATAGGGCATCTTTTCAAAGTCTCCGATGAGGTGGAGGACAGGGAGATTTGCATAAACGATGAGGGGAACGTGATCGTCGAGAATACTGTTGTCGGCGAAGGCGACTTTTGCCTCAAGCTTGAGAACGGTGATTGCTTTCTTCGTTTCAGCGATGGCGGCGGGGCTGGAATCTTTGCCGACGAGGAGGTCGACATTGGGATCGCCGACGAGGTCGATCACGATGCCCAGCGAGGGCATCGAGGTTCTTTTACGAAGTTGTTTTGCGTAATTGGTACTGCCGTAGAGTCCGTCTTTTCGAAAAATCATCTTCTCTAAGATGGCTTCTTCACCATCGAAGAAGACGAACTCGATATTGACGGCTCCATTCTTGTGCTCGCTCAGGACGCGGGCCATTTCCAACATGACGCCAGTGGAAGAACCACTGTCATTGACGCCAAGGAAAACCCTATCGGGATACCTTTTGGAATCGAGGTGACCGCTGACGAGAACGGCGGGAGAGCTGCGCCAGTTGGGTTCGCCATCTGGAGAGAAACGAGCCATGAGGTTGGTGAAGCTGATGCGGCCAATGGGGGTGTCGCTTTGAAAGCTTGCCCGCCGTGTTTTCCAGCCCAGTCCTTGTAGAAAGTTTTCGATATAGGTGAGGCTTTTGCGATAGCCCTCGGATTCCGGAGGGCGCGGGCCGAAGTCGGTGAGATTTTTGACGTGATCAAAGGCCTTTTCTCCGGAAAACTGGCCGACGGCTTCTGCGGGGATTGGGCCTGCCGAGAGAATGGCGAGTATCTGCGGCTCTTCCTTTTTTCGGCAAGAGACGAAAAGGATAAGAGCGATGATTCCCGCGATGGTCGTTTTGATCACAGACCTAGTCTAGATCGACTCCGAGAAGATTCAAGATCCGCCCGAGGTCATCATTGCCATAGTATTCGATCTCAATCTTGCCCTTTTTCTCGGAGTGATGGACGACAGTCTGGGTGGCAAAGTGATCGCGCAGGCGGTTTTGCACCATCGTGATGTGAGGATCTACGACCTTGGCGGACTTTTTGTGGGACTTTTTCTGCCCCGTCTTATTGTAGTCCTGCACGAATTTTTCCGCTGAACGCACGGTCATGTTTCGGCGCAAAATTTGATCAGCGACCGCCAATTGTTCGGTGGGATCTTTGACTCCCAGGATGGCCTTGGCGTGCCCGACGGTGAGGTGCCCATCGGCGACGTGGCGTTGGATGGACTCCTGCAGGTCAAGGAGGCGCATCGAATTTGCGACACTGGCGCGGGATTTACCAATGCGTTTTGCGATCTGATCCTGCTTGAGGTTGAAATCTTTGGCTAGGCGGACGTAGCCTGCGGCTTCCTCGATGGCATTGAGATCCTGTCGTTGCAGGTTCTCGATTAAGGCCATCTCCAGCACTTCCTGATCGGTTGAGGGGCGCTCGATGACGGGGACGGTTTCGAGTCCCAGCATTTGCGAAGCACGCCAACGGCGCTCTCCGGCAATGATCTCGATGGTGCCGTTGACCTTCCGAATAATGAGCGGTTGAATAATCCCGAGCTCCGCGATCGACTGCTTCAGTTCATCGAGAGAACCTTCCGCAAAGTGCTTTCGAGGCTGCAGAGGGGAGGGGACGATATTATTGATCGGAACCTTGGTCACGCTCTCGCCAGGGAGGAGTTCCACCTTGGCATCGGGTACGGAATCCGAGCTTGCTCCTTTAATCAGTGCTCCCAGTCCTTTTCCCAACGCCTTTTTTGCCATAGCTAGAGAGGGAATATCGAAGTGACTCGGGAAAGGGAAGACTTGATTGAATCCTTAACGGATCTGAAATGCTGTTACCGTTCCGAAGCCTTGACGTGGCCTCGATCTGAGGGCATGTCAGAGAAGTGAAAACACTCCTACTCCTCCTAATCGTAACTCTCTCCGCCTTTGGGCAACAGGGGGGAGCTATGAACAAAGTCCCTCCTAGAAACATCGTTCCCATGGAAGTGAAGCAGCGCGCCCAGGCCGCAGTGCAAGCTCTCATGGACAAGACCGTCCGCGGGGATTTTCAAGCGGCCCTCGATGCCATGAATCCCAATTTCGTTAAGATCACGTCGCGTCCCTATGGTGGTCCCGCGAAGTATAAAGCGGGCCTTCTTAAGATGCTCAAAGAGATGGGGCAAAATGGAGTGACTTTTCAAGCCGCCATCACCCAGGCTGCGGACATCGCCTTCGAGGTGGATTACGGACTTGAGAATCAAGTGATCGATGGCAAACCCGTTATCGGCAAGGGTGGCAAGCCGGTCCGAGTCGCCAGCTATCGGAGTTGGATGGTCTTCGTTCCTACCGTAAAGGACTTCCTCTTCGACGATCAGGAAACCAAGCCAGCCAAGCTTCGCGAATTTCGTCAATGGGATTTTGAAGTCGCGATCTCTCCGAAGAAAAATGAGAACTGGACCTTCATCAACGGCGCGAGCATCAATGCCCTGCAACTCCGCAAGCTCTTTCCCTTCCTCCCGAAGGAGGATAAAGATCTTCATTTTCCGGTAAGGAAGACAGAGGAGCGAAAGAAAAAGAAATAACGGTCACTCATGGGTAAGAAAAAAGAAAAGCGGAAGCTCTCCAAATCCGAAGAACTCCGCCGCATCGAGAAGCTGACCAAGCGTGGTCAGAGCGATTTTGTCGAAGTGCGTGGATCTATCATTCACGGACGGGGCGTGTATTGCCTCCAGCCGATCAAGGCCGAGCAATACTTCATCGAATATGTTGGGAACCTCATCGGCAAGGACGAGAGCGAAAAGCGCGCATGGGACCAGTTCGACAAGCATGAAAAAACCGGGGCAGCTGCCGTTTACATCTTCAATCTCACTAAAAAGTGGGATCTTGATGGCGACGTCGAGTGGAACCCCGGTCGCCTCATCAACCACTCCTGTGATCCGAATAGCGAGGCGATTCAGGATGGAAAAAGGATCCACCTCCAGTCTCTGCGCGATATTGCGGAGGATGAGGAAATCACCTTCGACTATGGTTTCGACATCGAGTGCTACGAAGATCATCCCTGTCTTTGCGGATCGGAAAAATGCATTGGCTACATTGTTGGGCGAGATTTTCACAAAGAATTGGCGAAGCGTCTCGCTGAAAAAGAAGAAGAGCCGGTTGCCAAGTAATGTTGGTAAATTCGCCGAATCCTCCCATGCTTTAAGAACACCATGAAAACGATTCTTATCATTCTAGCCCTGTGCTGTGGTCCAGCCCTTGCGGCTGCTCCGGAAGTAGAAGCCCGCCAGATCTCCCGCGCCTACGATGCGGCCTACGCCCAATGGATCAAGGACGTCCGCACCGCTCCTGATAACGCCGCTCAAAACGCCGCCTGGCTCCGCCGTCCCGATGCCGCCAAAGCCGGTCAAGGAGTCTGGGCTCTCATTCGCGGAAGCCTCACCGATGTCTGGATTCTCGATCCCGCCGCCTGGCTCATCACCAATTCTCCCGACTTTGCTGCTGCCGAGCCCCAAGGCCGTCGCGGTAAGTCTCCCGCTGCCCTCATTCGCGATACCGTCTGGGAGCACCACATTCGCAGTCCCAAGATCGGGCCTTACTGCATCGGTCTCACTCACATCCAGGATCCCAAGGCGATGCGCCTCCTCGAAACGATCGAGAAATCGAACGAAAGCCACGCCGTCCGTGGAGCCGCCGCTCTTGCTCAAGCCATCCTCCATCGTCGCCTCGGCGGCGGGAAATTCGGGATGGCGATCCGGCAGAAAAAACTCAAGCTCGCCATCAAGGCTCCCGATCTCACCGTCGGTAGGACCACCACCATGGCTCTTCTCAAGGACGAACTCTTCCGCATGTCGCGCCTCAATATCAATACCGAGGCTCCCGACTTCCGTGGGGTCGAGGTGACTCAGAAAATTTCTTCCCTTCACGATCACCGGGGCAAGGTTACGATCCTCTTCTTTTGGCACGGCCTCATGCCTGCACATGACCAAAGCCTCGCGCTTTTCCGCAAGTACCACACTGAATTTGCCAACAAGGGAATCGATATTATCGGTATCAACATGGACAACCCGCTCACTCTCCGTAAGCACATCGCTGATGGAAAAGTGACTTGGAAGAATTACTCCGATTCCACCCAAACGATCTCAAAGCTCTACCGTATCGAGACCTGGCCTTCTGTCTTCGTCCTCGATGAGAAGCACAAGATCCGCTATATCGGTGCTCCGGGTGCCTTCGTTAAAATTACCGCCGAAGACCTCGCGAAACAAGCTGCCGCCCGCAAAGCCGCCGCTCTAGAGAATCCCGCTCCCGGAAAGTGATCGCCCTATTCCCTCGGCCAGATCGAGGCAGTTATTCCACCAATTGAAGGCGAAGCCGGTCAATTTGACCTCCTTTGAGGTGGCGCAGATGATCACGCTAAGGAGCACGAGATTCGCCAGGATGATAATCATGAGCGAAAGAAAGGTCCCGTGCTCTTTCAAGTCCGGCTGGTCCTTTGGGATCATCCAGATCGTCCAGATGATGTGAAAGGTCCACGTCAAGCCAAGGAGGCCCACTAAGATCAAATCACCCGCCGGGATCTTCCACCACAGACTGGTAAAACTGTGCAGTGAAATGAGAACCGCCGACCAAAATGGAACAAAGTAGGGCGAAAGCGCGATGAGAATATTGGACTTATTCGTCATGATGAAGCCGCCATTCGTGCTGAAATGAATATCGCTGATCCGCCCGCCGCAGACATACACAAACATCGCGTGCGTCATCTCATGCCCCAAGACATAGAGATAGAGAAGCCGGTCATTGAGAATGCCAAAAATGAACCAGCTCATCATCGAGCCCACTCCCGTAAGGAAGCAGATAAATTTAGTAGAATACCAAATCGATTTCAGAATCCGCTCCTCGCCACCTTGCTGAATCATCGTGATGATGGTCACAAAACAAAAGGGAATGATGAGCAAGGCAAGCCCCCAATGGAGCATCCGCTTTGTCCAAGTCAGCGGTAAAAAGTCACCCTCAAAGGCCTCGGTCGATCCCGACGCTCCCGCAATCGCCGCTTGCCGCGTCATCCCCGATGACCTCCGATTTCCTCTGCGATTCACCTCATCCTGTGCCCGATGGTGGAGGTTCAACAAGCGTGCACCCAGCCCCGCCCGCCGCTTCTGCCGGGAGCGGGCACGCTGATTGTGATTCTTGGATATCCTGCGGTTCGCCATCGAGATGATTAACCTACCTGAATTACTTCGGTAAATAAAGCCAATGTCTCGCTTTCCCTGCGACCTTTGGTCCGCTCTTTGCTAAGATCTCCTTGTGAGCAAGAAAGACGATGTCCCTGGTCTCGTAAAGATTGACCCTTGGTTGGAGCCTTTTTCCGATGCCATCCGCGAACGAAGCGACCGTTTTCAGGCAAAACTGCAAGAATTTGGCCCCCTTACCGACTTCGCCCGCTCCCACCAAAACCTCGGCCTCCACCGCGATGGCGACGACTGGGTTTTCCGCGAATGGGCTCCGCGCGCTAAAGCTCTGGCCCTCACCGGAGACTTTTGCGATTGGTCACGCGAAGCCCACCCACTCAGCCGCTCCCAGCAAATCGGCGTCTGGGAGGTCCGCCTTCCCGCCAAGGCTCTCAAACACGGCGACCTTTACAAAATCCACATCATTGGGGCGAACGGTGCCCACGATCGCCTTCCCTCCCACGCCCGCTTTCTGGTGCAGGATGAGGAGAGTAAAGCCTTCTCCGCCCAAGTCATCGACCAGCCCGACTACCAGTGGAAAAACTCTCCCCCCGGCGAGGTCAAAGCACCCCGCATTTACGAAGCTCACGTCGGCATGGCCACCGAGCAAAACCGCGTCGGGACCTACCGCGAATTTGCGGACGATGTCCTCCCGCGCATTGCCGGCCTCGGCTACAACGTCCTCCAACTCATGGCGATCGCCGAGCATCCCTATTACGGATCCTTCGGTTACCACGTCGCCAACTACTTCGCGCCTAGCTCCCGCTGCGGCTCGCCCGATGACCTCCGCTACCTCATCGACATGGCCCACGGACTCGGCATCGCCGTCCTCATGGACATTGTTCATTCCCACTCGGTCAAAAATTTCGCCGAAGGGCTGGCCTCCTTCGATGGCGAGGAAGGCCTCTACTTCCACGAACGCGAGCACCCCCAGTGGGACTCCCGCCTCTTCGATTACGGCCGAAAAGAAGTCTGCCAATTCCTCCTCTCAAATGTCGCCTATTGGATGCAGGACTTCCGCTTCGATGGCTTCCGCTTCGATGGGGTCACCTCCATGCTCTACCACCATCATGGCAGCATCGCCTTCGACAGCTACGACAAATACTTCCGCGATGGTGTCGAGTGGGACGCCGTCACCTACCTCCAACTCGCCAACCAGCTCATCCACGAAATTAACCCGCAGGCCCTTAGCATCGCGGAAGACATGAGCGGCATGCCCGGTCTCTGCCGCCCGCTTTCCGAAGGGGGCCTCGGCTTCGACTACCGCCTCGCCATGGGCATCCCGGATCACTGGATCAAGCTCCTCAAACACACTCCCGACGAGCAGTGGAATCTCGAGGAAATCTACAACACTCTCACGGACCGCCGCTACGGAGAAAAAACCATCGCCTACGCCGAGAGCCACGACCAAGCCCTTGTCGGTGACAAGACCCTCGCTTTTAGGCTTATGGACGCCGCGATGTATGACCACATGGGGAAGGGTGATGACAACTCCGAAGTCGACCGTGGTATGGCTCTTCACAAAGTCGTCCGTCTCTTCACCCTCGCTGCCGGCGGGGAAGGATACCTCACCTTCATGGGTAACGAATTCGGCCACCCCGAGTGGGTCGACTTCCCCCGCCTCGGAAACGACTGGAGCTACCAATATGCCCGCCGCCAATGGTCCCTTGCCGATAACCCCAAGCTCAAATACCGCGAGCTCGAAGCCTTCGACGCTGCCCTCATGAAGATCGCCGTCGAGGTCCTAGACACACCCGTCGCCCAACTCCTCAACCTCGACCAGGCCAACCAATGCCTTCAATTCGAGCGTGGAAATTTGATCTTCGCCATCAACCTCAGCCCCACCAACTCCGTCGCCGACTACGACTTCCCCGTCCCGACGGAAGGGGACTACAAACTCATCCTCTCTTCGGATGACCAAGAATTCGGCGGCCACGCCCGCGCCGACTCCACCGTCACCTATCCCAGCGTAGAAGGTCGCCTTAAAATCTACCTCCCATGCCGCACCGCCCTCGTCTTCAAAAAGTAGACCTTCCTCGTAGCAGAGGCTCTTAGCCTCTCCGAGTTTCCCAGCCCTAAACCATAACCAAAAAAGCCGATAACCTCCACACCTAAGAACCCCGGACCGTTCCGCCCGATGAGGGACCGGAGCCACCACCCACAGACCTCTTTTCCGCGTGATGCGGGGATTTTGCGTCGCCCCCACGCCCATCGTTGTGCTGAAAGCCACGCTCTTGGTGCCAATCGCGACCCACTGCCTGACCTAGGAGTATCTCCGGTCAAGACAGGATCACCGTATCGTTAAAAAGAAGGACTTGGATTACCATCATCGGCTTGCTAAATTGCGAGACATGAACGGGTTACTTAAAACTATCGCCAAAGCCCACCTTTTAAAAGAAATTCCCCGGAACCCTTGGAAAACAAGGTGAAACCCAGCCCCCCCCGGATCATAAAACTGTTGGGCAAAATAATACAATGAAAACACTATTACGGACATTTGTGCTTTTTTTCCTTCTGCTCCCGTTAATTAAAGCCGAAGAAAATGTTCCAGATCAGAAGCAAGAAATCGTTACGCTTCCGATTGCAAAAAGCTTTCCTCAATTAGATTCCCTTCGTTCCAATGTAAGCAAGACCTTAGGAGACTCTATTGATTCAGGTCCCTCCTCGGCCCTCTATTATACGGGGGGTTATTTTTAGCAGTAGGCTACCGTATGCCAAAGGTTACTCATTTGATATACATGCGAGCGGGAAACGCGATCCAATTTTCGAAAGCACATAAAGAGCGTGATCGAGAGAATATGGTTCTCGCTAAGATAGAAGCTAAAGAAATAAAGAGATTACTATCTCGGCATGCTGCCGATTCTAAAGGGGTTAAGCTTATTTGGACGTCTATTGGAGATAATCGCTGGCAGCGTAGTGATGGTAGTCTTGCAAAATATGAGGTGGAGAAAAAGGTCCTTATCATTGCGACAGAGAAGCAGGCAAAGAAAATTGTTGGATTTTAAGTCGCTAGAAGAACAACAAGCCCAACAAGACATCGTTCCCAATCCATGAACCGTGCTTGAGTTTGTCGGGGATTTTTGTAGTTTGTGAGTGACTTCTCGTTTCCACATCATCAGGCAATTCTGGTCATGGATGGGAAGATTTAGACGTTTTATCAAAATATGAAGCACTCACTGCTAATAATACTGACCTTGCTCCAGTTTGCTTTAGGCACCAATCAAGTTTCGGCCCAGACTACAGCGAAATTGAAAAACGATTGGACAAAGCTGGAAATTGGCTTTGTTTTGGAAAGTGACAATGGAGACAACAGTCGGATATCTGGAAGCTGTGTGAGGTTCTTGAAAATCGAAAATTCGGATAAGATCTTGCAAGAAGTATGCCTGTATAAAAAGGGCAACACTGATCCTAAGTGGTCGTGCGTCGAAACTAAAAAAGTTAGCTTGATTGACCATGCGAAAATGGAAGCGGTCATCAAGAAATTTGATGAGCTGTTTGCGTCAGAGAAACAAGAGTGGCGTTCCACACCTGACTCCGAAAAAACAAAACGTATTCGTGATTCGCTGACAACTAGTAAGCCAGTTTTTAGAAGTCATCTTTCTTACCGGATCGAAAGAAACAAAGTAATTTCAACATACGGTAGCCACGCTGGGATCTACCTAGCACAGTATTCTAGTAAAGCGGCTGTAATTCTCGAAGAACTTGCCACCAGATAGAACAAGCCGTCACACCGAACCGCTGACCGCTCTTGAGTTTGTCGAAGCGATGTGTAGATTGAAGATGTTCCACCGCTTCCGAGCTATCCGGTATTCTGGTCAGCGGTTGGTGGACTAGATGTTCGCTAAATTTAAAACTACGTGTCAGCGACCAATAAATGAAACCCATAGATCAAGCCGCGACAGAGGTGTTGCGAAAGTATTTGATTCGGTGCCACGGCAACATCGCAAAGGACTTTCCCGAGGTTGCGGAAATGAATCCTATCAATGCCGCAGATTTCCTTTTGCACCTCAGGGATACGGGACGTATTCAGATCGAGCTATACAACAAGACGCCGACCTCTATCGGATGCCGGATCACAGAGGTTGGTTCGAGATAGAGACTGTGCGAATACGTAGATCGGACGCTAGTCCATTTAGAACGAAGAACTCGAATCGGGTAGGCAGGGGATTTTAACCCCCGCCCACCACACTACCGGCTATACCGGTCCAAAACACGGGGTAAGCTTGTGCTAAAATGTCAGACGATTTGTTTTGCGAAAAAATCACTTGGAACGCCCCCAGCAAGACCGTCATCTACCGCTTCAAACGCCACCACGCCACCACACCACCACACCACCACACCACCACACCACCACACCACCACCACCACCACCACCACCACCACCATCACCACCATCACCACCATCACCACCAAGCGCAGCTTCGAGATCTTCACCGCCTCCGACTTCATCGCCGCCGCTCTGATCCGCCTTCCACCGAAAGGCCAGCAAACCGTCCGCTCCTTGTGATTCGGCAGGCCATCAAGGAATGGATCTCGGATGACGGCCGGGACCTGAACTGGTTTAACCAGGAAAGGAACCTCATTGGCGCAGAGCCTGAGTGCTTTGACCAAACCACTGTCTCCGCCCTTCTCTCTTTCTTTCTCTCCGCTCTGGTAATTCCTAGCAGTAGGCGGCTTCGAGGCCCTCCCACCAAAAGCAAATTCCTAGCAGTCATGTACCAGAGATGGATTAGATTTCGTCACATCTGCATCATTCAATTTCTAGTTCTCGGAAGTTTCGGGAAACTTTTGGCGAAAATACTTTTCAAAATAATCTGCAGCTTTTACAGCCCTGTCCTTCCTATCCTCGTTTTCTTTCAACAACTGAACATGTCGTCTCGCTAATTCGACCTGGTTTTGCTCAAAAGAGGTCTGAATGAATGACATGTCTGAACTTTGAAGGGCATCATTTTCTTCGGCAACAAGCCAATCGGATACGTATTTCAACGACTCAGGGGATTCTTTCTCCCGAAATATGATATCCTGAACCAAGCTATTAACTATTATTGGATTATTCAATTCTTCGAGATATTCATTTGTCCGGTCTACCATTTTTTCGAAACTCATTTGCCTCAACCCGAGGCTAAGCCCCGATCCAAGGGTTAATAACTCTTGCTGGCTCAGTCCTGTTCCTACAATTTCCTCAAGCGCCTTTGCCGTAACATTACTGGCGTGCGTTGCCATGTGATCAATCCACAGCAACCGAACGGTAGAACTTTTTTTCATATTTTTCAAGACCTCCAGAGATATTCTATTCTGTAAAGTGCTATCTAAATCTGAAAATCCTTGCTCCCAAATCCCAGTCACTAAGTCCAATGGAGGAGGTATCTTTATGACATTTCCGTCGAAATCTAGCTCCACTTCGGTTGGCCACATCTTTAACAGCGCCGCATAATCATTCGGCGTGAATCCTTCTGTAGACTCTAGCAAGAGTTCAAAGGTCCTTGAATCACGAAATCGATGTGTTTTTATGAGTTCTTGAGCGAGACTTAATACACTCTCGGGATCCCCCGCAACGAGTTTAAACTTATCTTCTATTGGAATTCTCGTTGATCTTTCTCCAATCCCTGATCGTCGTTTACTGATACTCGATTTCCCTGACTCTCCGACGCCAGACTCAGTTCGATCTTCTGGATCGAGGCGCTCTACCGTCACGATAATGGTCCAGATTACCGCGATTAATACGACCGTTAAGACTGCTATAACTCTCCTAGAAAATTTGAATTTCATTTTTTCAGTGATGGTCCGAAATAACCAAACAAAGCGTTAGAAACGCATCTCAATAATCAAGCTTTAATGGTTAGCAAACCTTTTCCAAAAAGGCATCTCCACGTTCACAAAATGCGCTGCTATTCCAGCTTGGTTATATGCCACCTTCAAGATATCTTGGGTATCGTTGGAAGTCCACGTCAATGTCAACCAACCATTAGCGTTTGGCGTAGGTGCAACAGGCGGGTCCGGATTAGGCGGCTTCGAGGCCCTCCCACCAAAAGCAAATTCCTAGCAGTCAAATTCCTAGCAGTGTAAGGGCAAGGGCGGGATCCCACGTGGTCTGAACCGACAGTGTGGGTGGCGCTCACTTGCCCATCGAGCTATTTTTGTGGTTACGACCTCCGGCGGCGAAGGAACAAGATCACGGAAGAAAATCCGAGCAGCATTGGAGCACCCGGCTCAGGAATGGGGGTATATAGCAATTCTCCAGCAGTAAGGGCACCGAGTGAAACCCGCGGCTCGAAGATCTCGCCATTGTAGAAATCACCTCCAAACCCGACGGGATGGGCGCCGACCGAAATGGTACGGTCGAGGCTATCACCAAAGTCGTCGATGGTTTGGCCCGTGAGCGTGCCCACTGGAGTCGTCCCGTCGAAGTAAAAGGTAAAATCACCGTTGATGCTCGCGCCAGCGAGTCCGGTGGAGTTGAACACGACCGCGACGTAATGCCACTCGTTGACGGCAGCTGCTCCGATGAGTGGATCGCCGACGTTCGCAGCAGTCATGGAAACACCGGTCGACGCCGCACGTCGCACCAGCTTTTCGGTTCCGGCATAGTCGATGATCGAGTTGACGTTGCCACCGCCCGCAAAATTGAACCATGCTTCGTAGGTAAATCCGCCATTTGAGTCGATGGTGGAGTTAAGCAATTGCTGCGAGCCGGGCAAATTGAAGCCGCCATCATTGGCGAAGCTTAATGAGCGGTTGCCGGCCCCAGAGGGCACACCGGTCGTGGGAACATTTGTGCTGAGTGTCGCCCCGTTTCCGATCGCAACTCCGTTGGCGCTACCTCCTACGCCAGGGACTACGCCACCAGCAACAATTGCCGTGTCGGTATCACTGACACTATAGTGCAAAACGGTGGTCGCGGCATGGCTAGGAACCACGGAGAGAAGGCAGAGCGGAAGGCAGAATCGTGATTTTATCATTTTATTGAGTGTTTTTTGGAAACAACTACTTTTTGCTTCTCTTCATGAAACAGACAATATTTCGGCATGAGGTCAAGTTAAGAATGAGTAATTCATACCCTTGAATAAGTTTCATAAGAATCATTAATTTATACCCTTGAACAAGCATCCAGAATAGTTCCTTCTAACAAAGATCTGTGGAGATTTGAACCAAGCGCCTTCATCGGGGCTCTCACCTCCGATGATCTTCCCGTCCCCGACGGCTAGACCGACGAGTTTGGCCCTACCTGGTTGCGGCCCCCTCCTCATCAGCAAAAAGCACGAAACCCACACCGAAAACATCAACTCCACATTTAATATGCTCCGATCACTTATCATCCTCTCATACGGTGGCATTCTCGCCGTTCCCGCGCAAACCGTTCTACACTATCGGGTCTTCGATACCGACGCCGTTAAAGTCGCTGGTAACGCCATCCCCGGAGTCGATGGTGCACCGGATGGTGAAGTTTTCGCCGGAACGGTCACCCTGAGTGAGGACATTCCCACCGAGAGTGTTCCAAGGGGATCGGGAAATCGCTCATTGGTTTTTGACGGCGCTAATGGCATCAACTTGCCTGGGACGCAGCAGTTGCTCAACTCTGCGGTTGATACTGCTGGTGGATTCACCTTTGAGGCTTGGTACAAATTTACGGGTGGTGGCAACGTCAACTCGATCATCGACTACGCTGGCACCGAAAAGCTGGTGCGACGTGCCGCATCGACCGGCGTCTCAATGACCGCTGCGGGTGTCGGTGATCCACTCATCGGTGCGACTGCTCTCAACGAGTGGCATTACGTCGCGGTCGTATTTACCTCTACCGGCCTCGATGGTGCGAGCATCAACGGTGACTTCACCTTCTACCTCGACAGAACGATGCCAGTCGGCACGGCCGATGGAGTGACTATCGACGACTTTGGTGATAGCCTCGACCGCACGATCTCAGTCGGCGCTCACCCTCTCGGATTTAGCGGCGATTTCATCACCGGTCTAATCTACGAACCAAGAGTGAGCCTTGGTGCCCTTAAGCCAAACGAACTCCTCTTCGGCGGTTCGGTAGAAGCGCCACTTGTGATCACCAACATCGAGCAAATCCAAGACGGAAACAGTGTGACTTGGAATTCCCGCGCTGGAGCCAGCTATCGCCTCGAATATTCATTCAATTTGGAGGAATGGCTCGAAATCACCGACACCATTCCTGCCGCTTCGGAGACAACCGTTTTCGAACACCTTTTCTCACCGGAGTTTGAAGAACTCGCTGACGAAACTAAACTCTTCTACCGGGTCCTCAAAAACGATTAGATTGGCAATCGAGCCTAGCGTTAAAAGAATCAGGCAATTTACAGAGCGGCCTCTGGGTAGCTCTCATCCATCTCCCGCGCCCACCGCCGATCATCGGGGTGAGTCCAATCACTGGCGGCTTTGAAAACAAGCAGCGGGTCCACTCAATGTCTGTAGCACCGAAACCGCCCGAGAACAGAATACCACGTGGGAAATCAGTTGCCGATTTCGGGGGAATCCAAACACGCCCCTCATCTCCTCCCTGGTTCTCGAGGAATTCGAAGAAGTGCTCAGCTCAAAGGGGGCCCCTGGTTCATCGATCGAACTGCTTCAGTATTTGCCAATGGGACGGCAATCGTCACCGCACAATTTGGCTTCGGTATGGTCGACTGGAAAGAGCGTCCCAATGACGACCTTCTCGTGATGCAATATGGCCGACAACGGCCTCACATTGGGCTCCGTCAATTGCGATGGAGTTGAAGCCATCTATAGCCGACAGGTCTTGTCGCAAATCCCAACGACGGAAAAGGACGCCCTGTCTTGATCGACCTCTGGGCAAGCTGGTGCTCGCCCTGCTTTCACGACCTCGCTGAATGGAAAGCTCTTCAAGAAAAACTAGAAGCAGCCGACTTCCATGTTGTGGCTTTCGCTGCCACCGGGAATTCCCCGAAAGCCATTCAGTTTATTGAGCTTAGTTTCCGTATCCCCATCGCAAGTGGCGACAAGGCAACCGCATCTTGGATGAAGAAGCTTTTGCCGCTTTTCAAAGCGGAAGAACCCTACCTTGAGCCTGCTCCCCAATCCCAATAGCCAATCGCTACTTGCTGGAAGCCGATGCCGTGGCCCTCGTAGCACTTTGGTTCCCCGGTGCTTGGAAGCCCCGGCACGACGACCCCGGTGGCGGCGGAAAGACATCTTTACTGTGTCATACAATTCATAAGGTCCGTAGTGTTCCCACCGTCCGAAACTGAAGGGGTGCGCGATCTCATTGTCCGTCCCCGCCGGACCATTCCCCCGAGGTCCCGGCTACCGAAATAACAATTTCGGCACTCGGTGGCAAAATGTTCACAAAACCCAACTGGGTTTATTGGTAACGAAATTGAAGTGTAGGGGTGTTGCCGGATTTTCATCCGCTGACTGAACACTAACAATCAAATCATTATGAACTTCCTGAAACTCACAATCCTTACCGTTACAACCTGCGGAAGCTGTTTTCAATCCGGTGCCGCAGTCATTATTTCTGAAGTCCTTTACAATGAGGTTGGATCCGATCCCCAGGGCGAGTGGATCGAGATCTACAACACTGGCTCAGCGCCTGTCGTCCTGAATGGGTGGAGCATCGGCGACGAGGAGACGGAGGGAGCCACTAGCGGAACGGAGTCTCTGTATCGTTTTCCCGCCGGGGCGATCATTCGCGCTGGCGAAATCCAGATTATCTCGGCCGGGGGCGACCGGTTTCTCACCGTCTACGGATTTCTCCCAAACTATGAGATCGCCTCAGCCGGCGACAATGCGGCAGTCCAAAATCTCATCCTCAATTCCGATTGGGACCCGGACGGTGGCATTGTCAACCTCTCAAACTCGAACGATCAGGTTCTCTTGTTCGACGACGCCAACGAACTCGTCGATGCGGTGAGCTGGGGTTCCACCTTCGCTTTTAATCCCTCGCTGGATGCAAATGCCGAGAATGATGGCCAGAGCTACCATCGGATCGATCCTCAGTTCGATACCGACTCAGCTACCGACTGGGCGCTTACCACAGGTTCCGCCCTCTCCTCGCCCGGAGCTATTCCGGAACCGACCAGTGGAGTCCTGCTTTTCTTGAGCGGTATTCTTCTGCTCGGACGTCGTCGTTGTTAAACTTCCCTGGTCTCTCAATTGTAAATCCTAGATTAAACCATGACTATTATTGGTAATTGCACCCTTTTCGCTTCTCTTCTTCTCTGCCTTCCCCACGCTTCCTATTCCAATGTGATCGTAAGTGAAATTCTGTTTAACGAGGTTGGCAGTAATGTCGGAGGAGAATGGATAGAACTTTATAATAATGGAGATACCGACGTAGATCTCGAAAACTGGGCGATCGGGGACGAAGAGACTGAAGGAGCGATGGCTCTCACCGAGGCGATGATGCTCTTCCCTGCCGGAACCGTTATTAAGGCTAGGCAGTTTTTTATCGTCGCTGCCAATGCGGTCACTTTCGAAAACCTCCATGGTTTTTCACCCGACGTGGAGGTCGCCTCAGGGACGGACGACGACAATCCGAATGTCCCCAATCTCACCACCGACGAATCTTGGGACCCCGACGGCGGTATCATCAATCTCAGCAACTCGCAGGACCAGGTTCTTCTCCGAAATAACTCGCAGGTCGAAGTTGATCGAATTGCCTGGGGCCCGTCGTCTTCCCAACTCGATCCGAACGCCGAGGCGGATGGTCAAAGCTGGTTCAGGAAAAGTTTGCTCTCCGACACCGACACCATTGACGACTGGGAGATGACACTGCTCGACCAGCTTTCTACGCCGGGAGAGGGACCTACTGCGACAGAGGTCACCCCTCCGACCTTTGAGGCCCGATGGGAAACTGATGACAGCAATCAGCGCGTCCTCGTTTGGAGCGAGGTCCCCGGGACTCTTTTCTACGAGATCCGCAGCAGCAGCGACTTACGCGAGTGGCGATCCGTCGAGACGGTTCTCACCACCACCTGGATCCCACCGCAGGATCTGGAAGGACCTATATTTTACTCCATTATTACCAGATAGCTTATACGATGAAAATAACGATCCCGATTACCTTTTGTGGCCTGCTCTGGCCAACCCTGGCATACGCGCAAGGCAGTCGCGACTTCCAGATCACTCTCGAAAATGACCCCACCGGCAGCCGCGTCCTAACGTGGCCCTCGATACCGGGACGGACCTACGAAATCGAAGCAAGCGATTCCCTCGGCTCGTGGGCACCGGTTGGCGGGACTGAATTTGTCGCCGATGAAAACGTATCCCGTCGCCCGATGGCAGGAACTACGTCGTCACGCTTCCTGCGTGTTGTTGAATCCAGGCCTGGTCCCGACTGGCAGGAAGCCTTCTTCAATCTTCCGAGTGCCGATGGCACCGAACCTGATCTCACTCTGGAGAACAAGCTCCGTGAGCTGATCGGGAAGGCTGCCCCTGGATCGACTCTCCGTGCCTGCGTCTATATCTGGGATCGCGAGGAAATGATCGCACCTTTCGTCGAGGCTTTGGCACGAGGGGTCGATGTTCGCATCATTGTCGGGGTCCACAACGACCCCGTCCGCGCTCTTTCCGAGGCGTTACCGGGCAGGGTGATCGTGTGCACGAATGCCGAAGGAGATCCCGACGGCTGTCATGGCGGACGGATCAATCATAACAAGTTTTTCATCTTTTCGGAATTGAGCAGTGGTCATTTGAACTGTATTCTCCAGTCGTCGGCAAATTTGACCGGCCTCCAGCTCGTGGACGCGAACAACTCGGTTCTCTTTCTCAACGACGAACCGCTCTACAGAACCTACCTCGACTACTGGGATGCCATGTCGGAAGATATCGATGATTCAAACTTCTACCGAAAATTTGTGACATCGAATAATGTCGAAGCCCACTACTTTCCCCGCAGCGCTGCCAACGGGACAACGGGCCAGCTCGACCCCGTCGTGGAAATCCTACGAGAGATCAAGCCGCTTGACGGAGGATCGATCCGCGTGGCGATGGCGTTTTGGACGGCACCCCGCCGCGGTATCGTGGCCTGGCTCTCTGCTTTTCAAGGCGCCGGAATGGACGTGAAAGTCATCATTGACCGGGAAGACACAAGTTCCACGATCAGGAATGCGTTGGCCGCCGGCGGAGTGGAACCGATCATTTTCCCCCAACTCCATTCAAAATATATGTTGATCGATGCGAAGTGGCGTGGAAAGCGACAAAAGATCGTTTTGACAGGATCGCACAACTATACCGGACCGGCGCTCAACGGAAATGACGAGACAATGCTCGTGATCACCAACCCGCTCATCTATGAAGCCTTCCTCGAAAATTGGAAGGCTCTCCACGACCATCCGCTCACTGGTGGCTGAGGGGAAGTTATTCAAATAACGAACCTGCAGTCACATTTCCTGGTTAATCAAAGATGATGGAATGCCAATCGTAGGATGCCACGCAGACTTCAATTTCTCGCTTGGGCAGTCACCTGCGGGGAAAATTTTGATGACCACCCCACCTTCATCTTTGCTGTGAAAACATCAAGAAAACACCTCTCTGAGGTAAATAATGCTTGTTTCGTTTTCAGGGTGGGCCAACCTTTTGAAGGCTACCCATAAATAACTGAAAACTGACCTTTCTAACGTGTTTTTCAAGCCTGTTTTGATTTTTATTTTGATTCATCAAAACAGGATAAATGCACCGGCATCTCGGACATCAACTTTTGCCAACTAGGAACTTTACGGTGTCTCAGTAGCGCGTAAACTGGACATGAATTTCTTCAACATCATGCTGATCATGAAGTAGCCGATACCGACGTTGATCTTTTTTTTAAAGCCCTCAAAAGTAAACTTCGTCTCAAAAACCTGACGTCTATCCATAGGTTTCGGCGGCCATCTCAGTGCTAAAACCCACGATCCTCTGGACCAGTTCCCCGAACTTACCAGGTGGGAAGTCAACTTGAGAGACGGTCGTTACCAGAAGGCGGCTTGCTTTGACTCGAAACACGAAGATTCCAAAGGCAAACTCAAATCAGTGGCCACGGGTCATTTTTTTCGAATGGATCTTCGTAACCAGCACCTCAGCTGCCTTGACTTTGTAGAGCCCGCGAAGGGAAAGGAAAAATGCCATGATGTCAGGGTGATCAAGAAAAGTCTGCCGGAGGTTTTGCGCAACAACCCTCCAAACGGAACAAAAATGATGTTAGTCTGGGAGAAGGCATGCATTGATTATTGTCTCTGGTTCGATTTGAAGCACACTTACGAAATCTATTTCATCATTTTAAGCATTTTAAGTGTCAGACGATTTGCAGGATTAGTTGTTGTCGGCGGATCCTTGGATGCGTAGGGTGGCTGGGTCATGAAGAAACCGCGTCGATTTTTGGTTCCGAAGAACTCCTCGGGGGA